>JBBSKR010000222.1:0-5110 GCA_038256135.1 Flavobacteriales bacterium
ATTTTACCGTAATGTTCATCATTGGCTTTTTCTTTACCAAAGCAATGGGAGCGGACTACGACAAGACAGCAGCAGTCGCTTTTACAGCAGCAGGAAATAATTTTGAATTGGCAATCGCCGTTGCAATTGCCGTTTTCGGACTGAATTCAGGACAAGCATTTGCGGGCGTTATTGGACCTTTGGTAGAAGTTCCTGCATTGATATTATTGGTTCGGGTTTCGTTTTGGTTACGGAAAAAATATTTTAAATCATAGGAACATTCGTGAGCAGATCATAGCACCAAGGTTTTACAAAGATTTCCCTAGTCATGCAAAAACCCACATGATGGCTGCTATACTATATTTGGTCAATCTTTTTCTATTACCTTCTTGTTTAAAGAAACTACAATCCCAACTGTAAGCGAAACTGCAATAAATACCAATGATAGCCATTCAGGAAAGTCATAGTGATGCGCCAAAATAAGTTTAATCCCTACAAAGGTTAATATAGCAACCAAACTGTATTTTAGATACACAAACTTGGCAAGCATATTCGCTAAAAAGAAATACATAGACCGCAGCCCAAGAATGGCAAAGATATTGGAACTAAAAACCAAAAAAGGATCAGAGGTAATAGCAAGGATTGCAGGTACGCTATCAAGGGCAAATAAAATATCTGTAAACTCAATCACTATTAAGGCAATAAACAAGGGAGTTGCCGCCGTAATATGACGTATTTTAACAAAGAACTTTTCGCCATTCATATGCGTGGTAATAGGCATTACTTTCCTTAAAGTTCTATACACAAAGGACTTTTTTGGGTTAAAGGTTTCCTCTTTGGAAAACAACATTTTTAAAGCTGTAAAAATCAAAAATGCTCCAAACACATAGGTAGTAAAGCTGAATTTTTTAATCAGTACCACACCAAAAAATATCATCAAGGCTCTAAAAACAATAGCACCCAAAATGCCCCAAAACAAAACCCTGTGCTGGTATTTTTGAGGAATAGCAAATGAACTAAAAATAACAGCGATCACAAAAATATTATCAATACTCAATGAAAGCTCTATCAAATACCCTGTAATGTATTTTATGGTAGCATCCATTGGCTTTAAAGCATCTACATTATCTATGTTACCTGTACTGTATAACCAATAAATAACACCTGAAAACAAAAACGAGATCGTCACCCAAATACTTGTCCAAATAGAGGCTTCCTTTACACTTATGACGTGGGCCTTTCGATTAAAAACACCAAGGTCCAACGCTAAAAATATAAGTATCCCTAAAATAAATAATCCCCAAACAACCATAGTATATTCAATTGATGACTCCAAAAGTACTTAATGCCTTTATTCCAAGGAAATATTTTGGATTAAATTATAAAGTGCATGTCAACATTAGATAAAATCGTTATATTATTTATAATAACTTTGATTTCTAAAACATAAGTTTTAAGTGACCTTCGTTGTTTTAATCTTTTAACTAATTTCCATTGTACTCAATATAAACGACAGTTTGGTAGTATATGGCGCAAACAAAAATATTAAGAGGTTTTTAAAGATGATTAATTAAAAGACTTTTCAAGACCAGCATGATAAAAATAAAATATTAGGGTTTTATCGCTCATCAAGGAAATTACAACAGTCCTATTCATAAACCTTCTTCAACTCAAAATCAGTAAGCAGTCCTAAGGGGTTCATTTGCTTAAATAACATGCCTTTTTGGGCATATCTTTATATTTTACTCTGCCTCAATTCCACGAATAGTCTGTTAACATTGAAAAAAATACTTTTCATTAGTTGGTATTTCTGGAGTAAAAGCAATTCGGAGTTCGTCAATGATTGGATTTTCATTCATTGATGGCTATGTAAATCAATATCAAATCGATGTGTTCCCTGACTTGAAGCATCAATAAAACTTTAGCTTGGGCCGTTCTTCTTGTGGCGAATAGATGAATTTAGATATTTATTAGACCTCTATATTCAATTGCTGATTCAGTTAATAATTAAATTTAATGAGTTAATTTTTACGGGATTAAATGAACTTTTATTCACTACATTTGGCATCTTAATTTAATATTCATTGACAAACATTAAAATTATGAAATTGATAATTCCCTTACTCGTACTCTCCCTCAGTCTTTTCTCTTTTGACGCTTATTCTCAATGCAATGGGGCCATTTTTGAAGAGCAAAATGGTATCGTTATTATGGAGGCTGAAACAATTACAACTTCCGGTTGGACCAAACGTTCAGATGGTTCCGCTTCTGGTGGATCTTACCTAGCTTACACCGGAAGTGATTCATTTAACACTCCGGGTGTCAGTATACTTACTTACAAAGTAAAAATCAATTCTCCAGGAACCTATCGCTTTATATGGAGAAATAAAATTGGTATCATTGCAAATACAGCTCCTAATACAGAACACAATGATTCTTGGCTTAAAATCAATGCATCAGATTTTTATGCTCAAAGCGGGTCAAGTAGGATATATCCCTCAGGTTCCGGTAAAACACCTAATCCAAATGGTGCTAGCTCCGGAGGTTGGTTCAAAGTTTATACAAACACTATTGATTGGAGTTGGTCTACCAGCACAAGTGATAATGACCCTCATGTGATTTATGCCACATTTAACAGTGCAGGCGTATATGATGTCCTTGTCTCAGGAAGATCAAATGGGCATTGGATTGATAGGTTGGTTTTATACAAAGAAGGAAGTTATACTGCTTCGCAGGCACAAAGTTTATCCCGAGCGGAAACAAGATGTGATGGTAGCGTTCCACCGCCAACAAACACTGCAGTAATTAATTCGCTTCAATTGTTCAACGCCGACTCCGATGTTGCTATTGGTACGCTCAGCAATGGTTTAGTCATCAACTTGGCACAGACAGGTAACGTGCCTTTAACGGTAGTTGCAAATACCACTGGTTCTTCGGTTCAATTCCAACTTTCAGGACCTATTTCAACTAGCAGAACTGAAGATTTGGCTCCCTTTGCACTATTTGGAGATATAGGAATAGACTTAATTGGAAGAACATTTCCAATTGGTTCATATACACTCACAGCAACGCCTAAATCGAGTGCGGGCCTAGGCACTGCTGTAACTATTAATTTTAGTGTAATTAATAGTACACCACCTCCCACAGATAGTGCATTAATTAATTCGCTTCAATTGTTCAATGCCGACACCGATGTTGCTATTGGTACGCTCAGCAATGGTTTAGTCATCAACTTGGCCCAGTTAAATAACGTGCCTTTAACGGTAGTTGCAAATACCAGTACTGGTGTATCTTCGGTTCAGTTCCAACTTTCAGGACCTATTTCAACTAGCAGAAATGAAGGGGCGGCACCCTATGCACTCTTTGGAAATTCAGGAACAGACTATTTTGGGTCATTGTTTCCAGTTGGTTCATATACACTCACAGCAACGCCAACCTCGAGTGCGGGTACGGGCACAGCTGTAACTGTTAATTTTAGTGTAACTAATAGTACACCACCTCCCACAGATAGTACATTAATTACTTCGCTTCAATTGTTCAATTCTGACACCGATACTTCTATTGGTACGCTCAGCAATGGTTTAGTCATCAACTTGGCACAGACAAATGATGCGCCTTTAGCGGTCGTTGCAAATACGAGCGATAGTGTATCTTCGGTTCGGTTCCAACTATCAGGTCCTATCTCAATTAGCAGAAATGAAGGGGCGGCTCCTTTTGCACTATTTGGAAATTCAGGAACAGACTATTTTGGATCATTATTTCCAGTTGGTTCATATACACTCACAGCAACTCCTTCAACTAGCGCCGGAACGGGTACTGCAGTAACTATTAATTTCAGTGTAGTTGATAACACACCCCCTCCCACATCGGAATCTTTTAGTTTTGTATTAGTCAATTCAGAAACTGATCAAGATATCTCAACGTTGACCAATGGTGGAAATGTATCTAATGGCAGCAACATTAATATTAGGGCAGTCTCCCCCTTTGGTAATACAGCAAGTGTCTACTTAGTACTTCAAGGTCCAACTTCACAAACTGCTACAGAAAATGTCGCGCCTTATGCCTTATTTGGAGATATTGGTGGGAATTACAATACAGCATTCTTGGCCAATGGAAGCTATACCCTTACGGCTACTGCCTATTCTGGCAATAATAGAAGTGGGACAAACCTAGGGTCTACTACTATAAACTTTACTGTTGGCGCTACCTTAGCAAAATCTGCAAAAGTAGAAGCTTTTGCTTATCCAAACCCAATGAAGGATAGCAAAGTATTTATAAAATTACCAGAAAAAGAATATGGCACGGTAAATTACAGTCTGAAAAATCCTTCGGGTGTAGAAATTGAAACAGGTAAAACTAAATTAACCGATGAAGATAAAGTAGATGTAAATATGTCCTCTTTTGATAGAATGGCACCAGGGATTTATTATCTTACAGTCCAGTCTTTAAACGGGACATTTACGATACCTCTGATTAAGAAATAATTAAAAAGTAATTTTTTATAAAAAGGATGCCAACTTTAGTAGTAGGCATCCTTTTTTTATAATTGAAATTTAAAATAGTAGGAAAAGGAGTTGCTTCCCAATAAACCCGGTTGAATGGCAAGTTGAAGGTAGAAGGACACAAGGAGAAAGCTCAATCTACCCGCACTCTGGGAAGGATTGAGCAACTAACTGAATTTCACAGGGAAAAAAATAGGACGTGGACAAACCCCTGCGACCGTTTATTTTCCCGAATTGATCACCGCACAGGAGGAATTACTTCAAGCGGCGAGTATTATGGAAAGCCAACCGGAATTATTTGAAGCTGCCCAGGAAAAGTTGCGTAACTGGAAAATAAGCCAGACAAATAGACCAGATCTTCACTAATAACGTATAGGGCAATATGGTTCATAAAGAAAATTGCAACAGTCCAATTTATAATCTTTGTTTAACTCAAAACCCATTAGCAGGTCATGAGGTGTTCATTAGCTCAAATAGAATATCTTTTGAGCATATCTTTATATTTTACTGTGCCTCATTCCTGTAGATATTTTGAAATCAATGAAAAAACTATTTCTGCATCGGGGGTAAATAGTCTATATAATGGAGATCTTCTGTTAAACAAAAATTTCATTTGTTAAAATTTCGTA
>JBBSKR010000223.1:0-5041 GCA_038256135.1 Flavobacteriales bacterium
ACCCGAGAAGGTATTGAAGTTGATGCCGTACCATTCTTTAAAATGATCGATGCTAAAACAGGGTATATTGTTTTGTCCAAATTCAATGCAAAAGCATCGGACCAAACTAAATCTGCCCTTCTGGATCTAAAAGGAAAAGGCGCAGAAAAAATCATTCTAGACCTTAGGGATAATCCCGGAGGTTTGCTTTCGGAAGCTATCAATGTGACCAATTTATTCGTTCCCAAGGGCGAATTAGTGGTGACTACAAAATCAAAAGTTAAAAAATTCAATCAGGAATACCATACCAACAATCAACCTGTAGATGAAAAGATTCCGTTGGTGGTGTTAGTAAATGGAAGTAGTGCATCAGCTAGCGAAATCGTATCGGGTAGCCTACAAGATTTGGATAGGGCGGTCATCATGGGCGCAAGAAGTTTTGGTAAAGGATTGGTACAACGCCCTCTAAAATTGACCTATGGCACACAGCTTAAAGTGACCATTTCAAGATATTATACAGCTTCCGGCCGTTGCATACAGGCCTTGGATTACTGGAATCGGGATGAAGGTGGTAATGCTGTTCGAAATACGAAGTTCAACGATTTTTCTACCCGTAACGGTAGAAAAGTACAGGATGGAGGTGGTATTCTACCGGATATAGAAGTTGCTACGGTCAAGACAAACGACCTTACCTTGGCGTTGTTACAGAACAATGTCATCTTTGATTATGCTACCAACTATCATTACAAAAATAATTTGGGTGCGGTAACCGATTTCAAATTCACCGATTCCGACTTTAACGCATTCAAAGACTATGTGAAGGAGAGCAATTTTTCTTTTGAGACCAAGGCAGAAATAGCAATCAAGAAAGCCCTATCGGGTGAAGAAAATGACTTTCTGGGTACGGATGTTAAGGATAGCTATAAAACACTTTTGGCCAATATAGAAAAGGGTAAAATCAATGCCTTGGACAAGTATCAAAGTGAAATACAAAAAAATCTGGAGGATGAAATCGTAAAGCGATATTTCTACCGAAACGGGCTATACCAATATTATTTAGATAATGATGACGCTATTCTTGCCGCAACAGAATTATTGGACAATAATTCAAAATATAATGCTATTTTAAAATAATAGTAGCTTAAAAAATGAACTACGAGGCAGAGCCATCGAGGTATCAGAAACAAGACCGCAGCACTTCGACAAGCTAAGTGACCACGCTACAAGAACCAAGAAACAAGACTTTTTTTATCTTGTTTCTTGGTTCTTGACTCTTATTTCTTGGCAAGGATACTTAATTGTATCGATGCTACACCCGAGATAGAGGCTCGGGGAATTCTATTCATTAAAAGTGCTAAACTCATTTATTCAAACCTACAGGAATCCAAATCAGGAATGACAAAATAGGTTTTATAATTTTTAGCTTTTGGGTCCATACATCCCTTCAAATTTCTAATCTTCATATCCCTAAAATCTATTGGTTGCCCTTCGCTTTGCAGAGCGATCATTCCCTGTTTTAAGGGCCTACCGTCCTCTTTTATTTTTGGGTCAAATCTGTTTACGACTCCTCCTCCTATTTGTGGTTTCGAGTATTGCAACACCGTTTTCCCATTAATTATATGGGTGATTAGGGAATCATGTAGCACTATTAATTCTGCCGTAACCCACTGGTCTCCAAAGTAGGTGTCTGAACTGGAATTGATACAATGTCTTGGATCAATCTTGCCTTCATAGACGACATCGGTTCCTGGAGAACACATATTCCCGGTGGGCCGTTTGGTTCCTTCTTCAATTCCTGCCAAAAACTGCATTTCAACCGAAATGGGCCAATCTTGCTCCTTGAGCATCGTCCTTGGGTCTTGTGAATGGAACATAATGCCACTATTTTTCAAGGTGTAGTCTGGAGCACCACGATACAGCTCTCCAACAAATCGATATTGCATGGTCAAATGAAAATCGGAAAAAGGTTGGTCATAATATAAATGGGAAAATCGGTCATTAAATTGGCCTTCATATTGATCATATCTTACCTTTATCATCCCCTCCTCGGCCCGAAACGTATCACCATAATTGTCCCCTACTTCATAGTGATGGATTTTTGTGGTCCATCCTTTCAAATCCGCTCCATTGAACATGGTTTCCCAATCATCCTGGGTATTCTGGGCCATACTGTTTGTACAAACGGTAAGCAAAAAAAATAGCGTATAGATTGTTTGGAAATTAAACAGGTACAATCTATTTTCAAAAATATTTTTTGGTGACATGTGATTTGGTTTCAAATGATACAAGTACTTAAAAGTACTCCAAATTCTTAAATCTAAATTCCCTACAAAAATTATCCCTACTTTTAAAATGGCGAACACGACTTAAACCAATCACCAAATTCTAAATATGCGAAACAATTACTTTATTTTCATTTGCCTTCTACTCTGTGCTGCAATTATGGCGCAAGAGGATGAAAAAGAAGCTGCCCCTAAACCGATTCCCGAAGCTAAGTCCTTTATTACGATGCACCAAGGTGTTTTTGGCGGTAAATCCATTAATTATGCTGCTACTGCCAAGGAAACATTTCTTACTAACAAAAATGGAGATTCAATAGCCACTTTTTGGTCGGTAGCCTATACGAAAAGCCCTATAGGTGATGTTACCAAACGGCCCGTAACCTTTGTTTTTAATGGTGGTCCAGGTTCCGCATCCATGTGGTTGCACATGGGATTTTTTGGACCTAAAATTATAAAAGTGGATTCCGATGCAAAGAATGATGACGGTGCCGCTCCCTATAACCTGACAGATAATGAACATGGTCTATTAGACCTTACCGATTTAGTTTTTATAGACCCTGTAGGAACCGGCTATAGTCGCTTGGTCGGCAATGGTGAAGGGAAGGATTTTTACGGACTTAAAGAAGATGTGGATTCCTTTGCCCAATTTATTCGTAAATGGGTAACGGATAATGAGCGATGGTTCTCCCCCAAGTACTTGGCCGGTGAAAGTTATGGAACCACACGTGCGGCAGCGCTTGGAAAAGCCTTGGAAGGTTCAGGGCAAAACATGGCCTTGAACGGAATGATTTTAATCTCACAGGCATTGGATTACGCAGGATCCACTTCAGAACCCTATAATATTACCTCATTTATTACGTATTTACCAAGTATGGCCGCTACCGCCTGGTACCATAAAAAAGCGGGACAAGGTAAAACCTTGGAAAGCTTTGTGCAAGAATGCAGGGATTTTACCTACGGCACTTATATTCCTGCGCTATATAAGGGAGGTTTGTTGCCCGATGATGAAAAGAATGCCATTGCGGAAAAACTATCCTATTTTACGGGTCTGGACAAAACCTATATCCTACGTTCCAATCTTAGAATATTAATGGGTCGTTTTCAAAAGCAGTTGTTAATAGATCAAGGTTTAGCCATTGGTCGGTTGGATGGCAGATTCATGGGTGATGAAGAGGATAAAGTGTCTGAGCGTCCACATCTAGGGGATGCCGCCAGTTATCAGATTAGTGCAGCATATACGGCAAGTCTGAATCACTATTTTGCATCAGAATTAAAAATAAAGATGGATAGGCCGTATATTACTTCTGGTGGGGGTTCAAATTGGCGATGGAGAACGGTTCCAGACACCCAATACTGGGAACCAATGCCGGTAAATACTGCTCCTGCGCTAGGGGAGACCATGCGCAGAAATACCGCCATGAAGGTCCTGGTTGCGAGCGGATATTACGATTTAATAACACCCTTTTTCGATGCGGAATATACCTTTGCCAGAAACGGAATCGTAAAAGAACGTGTTCAAATGAAGTATTATGAAGCAGGCCATATGATGTATACCCACGAGCCGGATTTAATTCAGCTTTCAAAAGATATTCGGGATTTCTTACTACAAAAGTAAATAATGTATAGACTTATAGTCCCCATATGCTTGCTATCGTTTTTGTGTTGTAAAGAAGCAAAAAAGGAATCTTTGGCCGATAGCGAAAAGGAACCAAAAACTGTTTCCGATAGCGGTGTTTCACTTATCGTTTTAGGGACCGTTCAAGATGCCGGTTCTCCTCATATTGCATGTGAAAAGGATTGCTGTAAGGTTTTATTTGAAACTGCCGATGCCGTTAGAAAAGTAGTTTCGCTGGGGCTAGTAGATGCTGACGCCCATAAAAGCTATCTCTTTGAGGCTACACCGGATATTACAACGCAATTGCGTTCATTAAGAAGCAATGTCAACTGGGCAACTAATGATATCCCTAGCGGAATATTCTTGACCCATGCCCATATTGGCCATTATACCGGATTGATGTATTTGGGCAGGGAAGCTACAAATGCATCCTTCGTACCGGTGTATGCTATGCCGAAAATGAAAAATTTCCTGGAAAGTAGCGGGCCATGGAATCAATTGGTATCCAATACAAACATTGCTATTGAACCCATTATAAATGGACAAGAAGTGAGTGTGACGCCCAATGTAAAGGTGATTCCAATCTCCGTTCCCCATCGTGATGAATATTCCGAAACTGTCGGTTATAAGATAATTGGCCCAAGCAAGTCCGTTTTATTTATTCCTGATATCGACAAATGGAGCAAATGGGGAAAAGACATCGTGTCTGAAATTAAAAATGTAGACTACGCATTTTTAGACGCTACTTTTTACGATGGTGAAGAAATTAACAATAGGAATATTTCAGAAATACCTCATCCGTTTGTGGTCGAAAGTATGGCTCTTTTTGCAAACCTTTCTAAACAGAATAAGCAGAAAATTCATTTTATACATTTTAATCATACCAATCCTTTAGCGGTAAAAGATAGCAGAGCCAGTGCCTTAGTCTTAAAAAATGGCTTTAGTATCGCAAGGAAAGGGATGGTTTTTCAATTATAAATACGATTGAACCAACAGCTTCTTGAACATATATCATATCTGCTCAGTGTAAAAATTGATGGTGTAAAACCGATATCCGGTGGAGATATTTCCAATGTTTATCTTTTAAAAACCGAAACGGAACGTTTCGTTTGTAAAGTAAACCAAGGTGTATCGGCCTTAAGGCTATTCCAATCGGAGAAAACAG
>JBBSKR010000224.1:0-5021 GCA_038256135.1 Flavobacteriales bacterium
CACTTTGTAAATTGACCACTATAGCATTACCAAAAACCTAATATGTTCAAAGAACTAATTGACCGTGCTTCAACTTGTCTGGCAAGCGGGTTGCCTTTTGTTCTTTATAGCAAGCCAAATTCTGGCATTTTGTACGCAATTTTTCAAAAGAATGATGCTATTCATTTTGTTGATGATTTTATGGAAACAGGATTTGTTTTTGCTCCATTTGATTTGAACTCCAAATCAGTACTGTTGATTGCAGATGAAATGGGGAACACTACGGTTGCGTTGGACTCAGTGCCACTTCGAACCGATAGTAAAAGGGATTTATTGGATGAGTCAAACAAAGAACAGTACCTTGATTCAGTGATTAAGGCAATCGATGAAATAACCCATGGTGAGATCGATAAAGTAGTCTTGTCCAGAAAAATAGAAGTTGATTGCAAAGTTGCCCCGATACGAGTATTTCAGCGGGTTCTAAAATCTTATCCAGATGCGTTCTGTTACCTATGGCACCACCCTAAAATTGGTACTTGGCTGGGTGCCACGCCTGAAATACTTATTAAAAGCAAGGGTTCTGAATTTACGACCATGTCCTTGGCCGGTACCCAAAACAGTGTGGATTTTGATAGGCCCATATGGACGAAGAAGGAATTGAACGAACAACAAATGGTCACGGATTATATTGTGGACAGTTTGAAAGATATTGCCATATCCATAGAAACTTCCGAAGTCGAATCTACCAAAGCGGGACTTCTTTGGCACTTAAGAACGAAAATAAATGGTCAGTTTGCGCCCAATAATTTCGGAAAGGTACTACGGGCTATTCACCCTACACCTGCCGTTTGTGGCACTCCATTGAATAAGGCAAAAATCTTTATTTTGAAAAATGAATTATACGATCGTAGGTTCTATACGGGCTTCTTAGGCGAATTGAATTTTAAAAGTGATCTTTCTAGAAATAGGAATAAGCGAAATCAAGAAAATAGCGCTTATAGAAGCGTGGCAAAAACATCTGAACTTTATGTAAATTTAAGGTGTATGCAACTGCATTTGGATAAAGCAAGGCTTTATGTAGGTGGCGGAATAACCATTGACTCGGATCCTGAAATGGAATGGGAAGAAACCGTATCCAAAAGTAAGACCATGCTACATGTTTTGAGGCACAAATAGGGCTTGGGATTTTGGGTAATAACCGGCTTAGGTCGTATTTTTGTAGTGCATGAATTACTCCTCTATTCCCACGGCTCAAACGCTTGTACAACACTGTCAGGCAAAGGATATAGCTAACATTGTAATTTCCCCGGGTTCAAGAAATGCGCCTTTGACCATTGCTTTTGCCGAGAATCCCTTTTTTTCATGTTATAGTATTGTGGATGAGCGCTGTGCGGCATTTTTTGCCTTGGGCATTGCCCAACAGTTGCAAAAGCCTGTGGTGGTTGTCTGTACCTCAGGGAGTGCGCTTTTAAACTATTATCCTGCAGTGGCAGAGGCCTATTACAGTAATATCCCTTTAATAGTTATATCTGCGGATAGGCCTCTGTATAAAATTGGAATCGGTGATGGCCAGACGATTAGACAAGAAAATGTCTATGAACAACACATAGGATATTCGGCCAACCTTAGGCAAGATGTAAGCCACGCAACGGAAAAAATACTTCAATTTCAACCAGAATGGATATTAAATAAGAACGTGGAGGAAGTTCAGCAAGAAATCCAAGGATATAATGACTTGGAACTGAATAGGGCCTTAAACCTCGCCTTAACGTCTCAATTACCTGTACATATTAATGTACCAATGGAAGAACCTTTGTACAATACTGTTTTATCTCCTAGCGTAGTACCGAATATCGAACCGGTACCTGCTAATGAAATAGAGCGACCCACCTTGGGAGTTCAAAAAGAGGTTTGGAGCAAATCAAAAAGGATAATGGTACTAGCAGGGGTAAGCGCTCCTAATAGGATTGAAAAACAATTCTTAAATAATTTGGCCAACGATTCTCGTGTTATAGTTTTTACCGAGACAACATCAAACCTTTACCACCCTAATTTTTTCAATAGCATTGATTCGATAATTGCCCCTATAGAAATGTCTGAACACCGGGAAGAACAATTTAAAAAGTTGCAGCCGGAAGTATTGATAACCTTTGGCGGACTTATCGTTTCGAAGAAAATAAAGGCATTTCTTAGAAAATATGCCCCACAGCATCATTGGCATATTGGAGGCGAAAGGGCGAACGATACATTTTTCTGTTTGAAAGAACACCTTAAAGTTCCAGTTGATTATTTTTTTAACGAAATGTATTCGCAAACCGAGCCTGTACAAAGCACCTATTTTGAATACTGGAATCAGATAAAAGCCAATTATCTCAAGAAAAGGACAGCCTATTTGGAAAAAATTCCATTCTCGGATTTTTCTGTATTTGACAAAATATTAAAACAGATACCAAAGGGTTATCAATTGCAGCTTGCAAATAGTTCTACCGTTAGATACACTCAATTATTCGAATTGGACCCAACACTACAAGTGTTTTGTAATAGGGGAACCAGTGGCATAGATGGCAGTACCTCGACGGCTATTGGCGCAGCAAGTATTAGTAAGGAACCCACCTTGTTCATTACGGGCGACCTTAGTTTTTTCTACGACAGCAATGCCCTTTGGAACAAGTATATAAAGCACGATTTTAGAATAATTATCATTAATAACAGAGGGGGCGGTATTTTTAGAATACTTCCAGGTAAAGAAGATTCAGATATTTTTGAAACTTTTTTTGAGACCCGTCACAGTTTAAGTGCACAACATCTTTGTGGCATGTTCGGGTTTGATTATCATCGGGTAGATGTTATGGAATCACTTCAAGATGAAATGAAAAGCTTTTATGAAGATACCGGTCAACCCAAACTTTTGGAAGTCTTTACACCAACATTAATTAATGATAAAATTTTGATGGACTATTTTCGTTTTATATCTTAGGGAGGTATTGACCATAAGACACTACACATGAGTAAGAGACGAATTAATTATAAAATATACCGCTGATTTCGAAGATAAATTTGGCGAAAGTGCGAATATGGATTAATTATAAAAAGTTACGGTAGGTTTAGGCCCCTAGGTTTATAATCTTGATGCCACAAAAGTATCCGGTGGAGATGAAAAGGAGTTGGAAACCGTTAAGAATAACTATTTGATCAAGAAATTAGGTCTTAAGGATAGTCCCGAATTAATGGTTGCTATCAAGCAGGTTATGGAAAAGTATGGTTCCTCCAATAAAAATGAGCATAGAGGAGTAGTGTATTATGTGTTATGCAAGCATTTTAAAAAAGCATCGGTATATAAATAAATAATAAATTTTTTTCTGTTTAGACCTTTTCCGATTTTGGTAACGGTCTTTTTTTCAGCTCAAGAATTCTAGATTTTAAAATGTAATTTTGTAGTATGATAGAATTAGGACGTGTAAATAATCTTGAAATTTTAAGGGATACCAGTGTCGGACTCTTTTTAGGAGATGAAGATGGTAATGACGTATTGTTGCCAAACAAGTACGTACCTACCAGTTATGAAATTGGTGAAAAAATCAAAGTATTTTGTTATTTGGATTATGATGAAAGACCGGTAGCTACCACATTGGAACCAGATATTATGTTAGGGGAATTCCGATTACTGCAGGTGGCCGAAGTAAATGAATTCGGTGCATTTATGGAGTGGGGTTTGGAAAAGCATCTTTTAGTTCCCTTTAGGGAGCAGCGGGTGAAAATGAAGGAAGGGCAGTGGTATGTGGTACATTGTTATTTAGACGAACGTTCCGGTAGGTTAGTGGCATCCAATAAATTGGATAAATTTTTAAGCAATGAAAATTTAGACCTCAAAGAATGGGAACAAGTTGATTTGGTGGTCACCAGACAGACCGATTTGGGCTGGGAAGTGATTGTGAATGAACGGCACAAGGGCCTGGTATATTTTAATGAAGTATTTAAACCGATTAATATTGGTGACATTATACCGGGCTGCATTAAAACCATCCGTAAGGATAATAAACTGGATATTTCCCTTCAACCCTTAGGTGCGAAAGTGTTGGAACCAGCAGCAAATAAGATTTTTGAAGTTCTTAAAGCAAAGGGCGGGTTTTTAGCGGTACACGATAAATCGGCACCAGAGGAGATTAGGGATATTTTTCAGATGAGCAAAAAGACTTTCAAAAAAGGGTTGGGTACGCTCTACAAGGATAGAAAGATTAAGATAGAGTCTGACGGTATTACCTTAATAGCGGAATAGGGGAGTACTATCGGAAAAATCTTAAATAATTGATTTGCAGATTTATATAAGAAAATATAGTCTTGTTTATTGTGTTAGTGCTCAATTAATTTTATTTTTGCCTTAATTAAAAGTTATTAACAAATTTTAACTTACATTTAAATTTTAGTTTAAAATTAAAATTGCCTATGCCTTTTATTGAAGAAAGTGATTTATTGGAACTGCACAAAGATGTTGATAAAGCACAAATTATCAATGAACGTCTTTTAGACCAAATAAAATACAAAAACAAAGAATTAAAAAAGAATAAGATTCAGCGTAATATTTTTGCTGGAATCACTACAATTTTCTTGATCGGTGGTTTGGCCTTTACATCTTTTACTGCAGGTTTGTCCAGTTCTGGTAGTTTTAATAGAAATTCTGGCAACGATTTGGTTCTGACATCTATAGATAGTGTCGATGCCATTAGATCCCGTTTGGAAAATTTAAAGGAACAGAATGAAGAGCTTAGTTTGGTAAAAGAGTTTTATTTGGCAAAGGAGTTTTTACAAAAGGAAAAAATATACTCCGTTCAGGTCAAGTCTTTCGTGGACAATAACGTTACGCTTGCTTCAGAGGCATTGACCAATACGCTGTTTGTTAAAACAAATCCATTTTATTCATACTCATTGGGCAATTTTGAAACTTTACAAGAGGCCCAGTCTTTTAGAAAACAATTGGTAAATATAGGTTTTGATGATGCTTTTGTGGCATCCTATAAGGACGGCAAAAGAATAAAAATAGAAGA
>JBBSKR010000225.1:0-5021 GCA_038256135.1 Flavobacteriales bacterium
CCTTATCCGCCGGCTTCATTTGTCCGTGAACTATCGATATTTGATACTCCGGTTGTGGAAAATCACGTACGATACTTTCATATCCATCCATCAAATCCTTATAATCCATAGCTTCCGATTCTTGAATTAATGGATAAACGACATAAATCTGTCGGCCTTTTTTTATTTCGTCCCTAATGAAACGAAAGACCTTCAATCGATTGGCATCGTACCTGTGGACTGTTTTAATCGGCTTACGTCCCGGGGGTAACTCATCAATGACCGAGATATCGAGATCACCATATAAACTCATGGCCAAAGTTCTCGGAATAGGGGTAGCGGTCATCACCAGTATATGCGGTGGATATTCATTTTTATGCCATAGTTTGGAGCGTTGGGCAACCCCAAACCGATGCTGCTCATCTATTATGGCCAATCCTAAATTTTTATATTGCACCTTGTCCTCTAACAGGGCGTGGGTGCCAATTAGGATATGGAGTTCCCCATTTTCCAATTGTTCATGAATAGGTTTCCGAGCAGATTTTTTAACCGATCCGGTCAATAAAGCACAGGTAATGTTGGTGCCCTGCAGCAGTTCTGACACCCCTTGAAAGTGCTGATTGGCAAGAATTTCGGTTGGTGCCATTAAACAGGCCTGAAATCCGTTGTCGATAGCCAATAACATTGCCATGACGGCCACAATGGTTTTTCCTGACCCTACGTCACCCTGTAGCAATCGGTTCATTTGGGCATTGCTCCCAAGATCGGAGCGAATTTCCCTGATGACCCGTTTTTGTGCATCGGTAAGTTCGAACGGTAATTTATTGGAATAGAAATCATTGAAATATTCACCAACTTCGTTAAAAGGAAATCCTTTTATTTTTTGTTTTCTGGATAGTTTTTTACCTATTAATTGTAGTTGAAGGTAAAATAGCTCTTCAAATTTTAATCGGAACTGCGCTTTCGCCAATAACTCTTGATTCTTTGGAAAATGGATATTGAACAAGGCTTCACTTTTCGAGATAAGTTTAAGTTCATGAAGCAATTTGTCTGATAGACTTTCGGCAAATTTTCCGTTGACTTCCAAAAATAGCTGTTGCATCAATTTGTTGATGACCTTATTGGTGACTCCCTTATTACTCAACTTTTCTGTGGAAGGATACACGGGTTGCATATACACCTTTGTGCCTTGTTCATGTTCTGAAAGGAGTTCCATCTCGGGGTGTGGCATGGAAAAACTACCGTTGAACCAATTGCATTTTCCAAAAATGACATAGGGAGTGTTTAAATTGAGATTCTCCCGTATCCATTTCTGTCCCCGGAACCAAACCAATTCCATTTCTCCCGTATCATCAATGAAACGAGCAACTAATCGAGTTCCTTTTTTTTGCTCTATCGTTTTAATATTGATTATTTTTCCTATGATTTGAACTTCAGCATTATTCCGCTGTAGATTTTCAATTTTATAATATTGGGTTTTATCTATATAACGGTTTGGGAAAAGATTGAGCAGATCTTGAAATGTTTCAACACCCAATTCCGACTTTAAGGATTCGGCACGATTGGGGCCAACGCCTTTAAGATAGACTATGGGTGTTTGTAAAAAACCATTGCTCATGGGACGAATTTAGAACTAAACACAATTAACCACAAGCGAAGCAATACCTTTTACAATTGTCTTGGAATGATTATGGACTAGAAGACCGGAATACCTAATATATTTGTACTATGAAAATGGCAAGTATAACTTTCCTTTTACTTTTCAGTTTTGCGGCTATAGCACAAAAGGGCGCTGTAGATTTCACCCATGTAAAGGCTACCGTACAACCCTACCCAAATGTAGGAGAAATTAAGGGAACTGTTGATTACACTTTTATTTTAAATCAAAATAACGACTCTATCTTCATTGATGCCCAAAAAATGGACATAGCGAATTTCAGTTTGGATGGAAAAGCGTATCCTTATATAAATACGGGTAAGAAAATAGGATTCAAAGCACCTAAAATACTTGGGAAGCATAAGCTATTTCTTTCTTACATCGCTAAACCTGACCAAGCGCTCTACTTTGTGGGTTACGACGATGGTATATCGGGAAATGAACAGATTTGGACCCAAGGTCAGGGTAAATATACCAGTAATTGGCTGCCCTCTTTTGATGATATGACGGAAAAAGTGGAGTTTGATATTAGTATTGTGTACGATGAAAAATTTACAGTAATAGCCAATGGAATTTTAAAGGATTCTAAGATCGCCAATGGACTTAAACAATGGAATTTTGATATGCAAAAGCCCATGAGCAGTTACCTTTTGGCAATTGCTATTGGACAATATGACAAGCAACAACTGATCAGCCAAAGTGGAATCCCAATAGAAAATTATTATTATCCTTCCGATAGTTTACATGTGGAACCCACCTATCGATATACAAAAGATATTTTTGATTTTTTAGAAACCGAGATCGGAGTACCCTATCCATGGCAAAATTACAAGCAGGTACCTGTGCATGATTTTTTATACGCAGGCATGGAGAATACGAGTGCCACTTTGTTTTCAGATGCGTATGTCATTGATTCCACTGCTTTTGTCGATAGAAACTACGTAAATATAAATGCACATGAGTTGGCGCATCAATGGTTTGGGAATTTAGTGACAGCGCAAAGTGGTGAGCACCAATGGTTACAGGAAGGTTTTGCTACTTATTATGCCTATTTAGCGGAAAAAAAAGTTTTTGGTGACGACCATTTTTATTGGAAGTTATTTGAGTCGGCCAAGGTGTTGAAAGAAGTATCCGATAGGGGAGAAGGTCAAAGTTTGCTTGACCCAAAAGCGAGTAGTCTAACCTTTTACGAAAAAGGAGCTTGGGCATTGTTTATACTGCAAGAGGAAGTGGGTGAAACGGACTTCAGAAATGGAATCAAAAATTATCTAAAAAAATACCAATTTAAAAATGTGACGGTTTCAGACTTTTTAAATGAAATACAGGAGGCCAGTGGAATTAATTTAGAAGATTTCAAAAAAGAATGGCTTGATGCTAAAATCTTACCATTTGAAACAATTAAAAATAAATTGTCAGCAAAATCGGAATCTTTAAAGCTATTTCTCCAAATTGACGGCTCATCGAACCAAAGTAATGATAGCGAATTGGTTTTTCCATCCAATTTCAACAAAATAACTTCTATTCCATTTAAACGTGAATATATTAATCAGTATTATTCACTTTTCTCAAATGAAGATTTGAAAATAATTTTTGATTCTAAAGACATTTTGGTCCGTCAAATGTTGGCAATTAAAATGGACTCCATACCGATAAACTTAAAATGGAATTTTGAACAATTATTGGAAGATAAAAGTTTTGTAACACAGGAAACAGCTTTGCTTAAATTATGGCTGAATTTTCCGGAGGAGAGAAAGAAATATTTAACGCAAACTATCGATATAATGGGTCTTCCTAATAAAAATGTACGTTTGTTGTGGCTCACATTAGCCTTGGTGACACAAGATTATAATCCGTCAGAAAGTACTGCATATTATGAAGAACTGCTAGGCTATACCGGTTCAATTTACAATCCGGAAGTGCGGCAAACCGCCTTTCAATACCTGACCGAAATCCAGGCCTTAAAAGGTGTAGGTTTGACCCATTTAATCAAAGCGACAAATCATCATTCATGGCAGTTTCGAAATTTTACGAGGGATTTGTTAGATTCCCAACTGGAAATTGAAAATCAAAAAAATGAAATAGTAGGCATCGCTAAACAACTAAATCCCTCAGATTTACGTTATCTTAAAACGAAATTAGAGTTACCATGAGAGCATTGGTTATTTCAGGAGGTGGTAGTAAAGGTGCTTTTGCAGGAGGCGTAGCCCAATTCCTAATTCAAGAGGAGCGTAGAGACTATGATCTTTTCGTAGGTACCTCAACAGGCAGTTTGCTAATATCCCACTTAGCTTTAGGTAAATTGGATAAGATCAAGGAAATTTATTCCAATGTAAACCAACAAAGTATTTTCAATAATTGCCCATTCGTAATTAAGAAGATTCATGGCAATGATGAGATTAAAATTAACCATTGGAATGTTATCCTAAATTTTTTACGAGGAAAAAAAACATTTGGGGAAAGTGAAAATCTAAGGGACTTAATTCGAAACAGCATTACCCAAGTTGAATTTCAAACAATTAAAAAGGGAAAGTCGGATGTGGTCATCACTGTTTCCAATTTATCCTTAAACCAAGTGGAGTACAAGTCCATTAAAGACTGTACTTATGATGAGTTTTGTGACTGGATATGGATATCTGCCAATTATACACCATTTATGAGTTTGGTACGAAAAAATGGTTGTGAATATGCAGATGGTGGTCTGGGAAGCATTGTTCCTATAGAAGAGGCTATTCGACGTGGGGCCACAGAGGTAGATGTGGTAGTTCTGCATACCGAAGTCAATTATTTGAACAGATTACCCTCGAGAAATCCGTTCGAGTTACTCACCACCATGATGAGTTTTATCTTTGATCGTATTGAAAACCAAAATATTAGAATAGGAAAATTGGTCGCCAAACAAAATAATGCCATTATCAATTTATTTTATACCCCTACCATTTTAACCACGAATTCATTAATTTTTGATAAGGACAAAATGACCTTATGGTGGAAACGTGGCTATCTCTATGCTAAAAATAAAAATGATGAAACCAATCCAATCGAGCCAAATGTGAATGAGTAAACTAGTTGACAGTTGACGGTTGTCCGTTGACGGTTGACGGTTGGCGGTTGACGGTTGGCGGTTGACGGTTGGCGGTTGACGGTTGACGGTTGACGGTTGATAGTTGACAGTCGATGGTTGACAGTCGATGGTTGATGGTTGAGAAGAAAGAGTGAAAAGTGAAAAGATAAAAGAGTAAAGAGAACAGATAAAGGATAAAAATTTAATTTTAACAACAACGGACAACGGACAACGGACAACGGACAACGGACAACGGACAACGGACAACGGACAACGGACAAAGGACAACGGACAACGGACAACGGACAACGGACCACGGACAAC
>JBBSKR010000226.1:0-4988 GCA_038256135.1 Flavobacteriales bacterium
CCTATTTTCGACCATCGGAGCTGGTACCGTATTTCTGTTCTTTGCTTTTATGATGGTTTTGCAACTTATTTGGGTTCATTTTATGATGCCCGAAACAAAAGGCGTCTCGTTGGAAGAGCTTAGTAAAAAGCTAATTAAGAACTAATTAGGGACTTTCAGTATTTATTACTTTCTAAAATTTAATCTAAACCCGGCAAAATCAATTGGAGACCCAATAGCGAAGATTTAGGGTCGAATACAAACTAAGCATAAGAGATAAGCAAGCAGTAAAAAGCATGGAGCTATCTGGCCTATTACTTCACAACCCCTATTTTCTAATAGTTACGTACACTATTTTTTGCGGGTGAGAGCGATAATTTTGTTTGTATTTCACGATAGGCCATTGCATTGAGCCACTGAAAAGCGCAAAGCACCAAGTAACCTGACATCGTGATTTGGGACGAAACTATTATAGTGAATAAAAAACCTCGTCGAAAGTGTATTAATGTATCATTCTGGCGCAAAATCCCTCGCCTTTAGGCGAAGACCTTAGTTTGAATTACTGTTCGCGCTCCACCACACGCTGAACGCAATTAAAAAGCGTAGAGCGATATGCCTGAGTACTCCGTATTACCCTATGGTAGTTTAATCTACAGGTAGGTATATATCAAAAATTGCTCCCTTATTGGTTGAACTACTTGCGGTAATTAAGCCGTTATGATTCTCCACTATTTTCTTCACGATGGCTAAACCTATTCCGGATCCCGGATAGTCATTACTACCATGAAGCCTTTTAAAGACTTCAAATATTTTATCCTGATATTCTTTTTTAAAGCCAATACCATTATCCTCAAATTTAATATGACAATAATTTGTCCCCGATATAAGATTTTCGTTTTGGAGGTCAATACCATTTTTGAATTCACTTTCAATCCGAATATGGGGAGGATGACCAGGCCTAGAAAATTTTAAGGAGTTCCCAATAAGGTTTTGCATTAGTTGACGGATTTGGAAATGAAAAATTTTGATCTCCCCTAGTTCCTGCACTTCTATGATTGCACCCTTTTCGGCAATGGACTCGCTAAACTCCAATTTTACATCTTCCACTATATCATTTAAGTTGATGTATTCCTGGTCCTCTTTGCTAGTGTTTGCATGCGAATATGCCAGTAAATCTTTGATAAGCAACCGCATTTTTTCCGCTGCATTCTGCATTCGTTTGAAATGGTCCTTGCCTTTATCGGAAAGCCGCTCATATTCCGAATCTAGAATTCTATCGGCAAATAACTGAATTTTTCGCAAGGGCTCTTGCAGGTCGTGACTCGATATGTACGTGAACGATTCTAACTCCTTGTTATTTTTTTCCAATTCTACATTTTGCTTTTTAAGTTTCTCTTCCGCTTTTTTTCTTTCCGTAATATCCATGTATGACGTAACCGTATAGTGCTTTGAATCAATCCTCAAAACTTCAAATGAAACGATAGCAGGAAAAGAGGCGCCATTTTTCTTGGTATATTGTACCTCAAAGTCCTTCATGGCATCGGTCTCCTTGAGTCTAAGCAATAAGTTTTCGGTCTCCTCCACGCTTAATGACTGTATTTCTTCAAGGTTACGCGTTTCTTTGAGGTGGCTAAAAATGTACGAAATAACTCGCTGGTATT
Organism: Flavobacteriales bacterium; assembly: GCA_038256135.1. Taxonomy (GTDB): domain Bacteria; phylum Bacteroidota; class Bacteroidia; order Flavobacteriales; family Flavobacteriaceae; genus Maribacter. The sequence goes on from JBBSKR010000226.1 coordinate 1,641, forward strand.
CTTCCGCACCTATTAAACCCAATTCCTCAACGGTATGGCCTATAATTTCTTCTTTTGTATAGCCGAACGAGGCGCAAAAAAGATTGTTCACGTAGGTTATTTTGTTTGTTTTGATTTCGGTAAGTGATAATGGTACGGGATTGTTATCAAAAATTTTAAAGAAACGCTCTTCACTCTCTTTCAACTCGGCTTCCTTTCTTTTTTGTTCGGTTACATCCTGTGCCGTTCCCGTCATTTTTACCGTTTGACCCTGTTCATCCGTAAAAACCTTGCCCGTAGAACGGATTATCCGTTCCGTACCATCTGGATGGATTATTTTATGATGCAAATTAAAGGGTTCATGCTCCGCAAAGGCCTGCTGTACGATGTCATGTACGTTCTTCCTGTCCTCGGGGTGAATGAGCTGTATATAATTTTCATAGTTCGCTTCAAATTCTTGAGGTATCAAGCCATAAATTCGGTATAGTTCATCGGACCAATCAATTTTATCGGAGGGTATATCCCATGCCCAACTACCAATATGGGCCAATTGTTGGGCTTCAATAAGTTGATTGGTTCTATTTTTTATGGTTTCTTCGGCCTTTTTACGCAAGCTTATATCGCGAATGAAACCTATGAAGATTTCCCGGCCGTTTATATTTGTAGCTGATATTTTTAGTTCTATCGGAATTTCTTCCTTGTTTTTTTTAACGGCGAAGACTTCTATGAGTTTATTGATAACAGGTCCATCCCCCGTCTTTAGGTAATGCTCCATTCCCAAAGTGTGCTTTTTGGCGTAACGATCAGGGATGATAGTTTCTGTTAGAGTCTTGCCTAGTACTTCTTGTTCATTCCAGCCAAAAATGTTTGTAGCTTCGGGATTCCAACTTAAAACACGTCCTTGGGCATCAATAGAAACTACCGCATCCGGCGCGAACTGAAGGATGGCCTGTTTTTGGCTTTCGCTTTCCATTAGGGTTGCCTCCAAAATTTCGGAATACTTTTTCTGTTCGTTGATATCCGTATTGGTTCCAAACCAATGCAAAACCTCCCCAAGTTCATTGTGGACTGGAAATACACGCGTAAGGAAAGACCTATACTTATTATCGGCCCCTTTTAGCGGAAATACCATTTCAAACGGTTTCCCTTGCTCTATAGAATGTTTCCAATTTTCGAGGACCGTGGGTAAATAGTCGGGATCGTGTACTGCTTTCCACCCCCAGCCTGTCATTTCATCAATGGTCGTTCCTGTATAGTCGAACCAGTTTTGGTTATACCAGTAAATTGACCCGTCGGGATGGGCCATCCAGGCCAAATTGGGAATGCTATTGGCGAGCGCCGTAAATTGTTCAGCATTTTCCGCTATATTTTTCTGCTCCTCTATCTGGGTCGTAATATCGATTAAGGTATTTACTGCTCCCAAAATGTTTCCATCCGGTTTATACCGAAGTTGTGGATTTGGAATTATATAGCGCCTTTCGCCATCGTGACGTTCGATCATCATCACGGAATTGCTGATATGTTTTTCCTTTAGTGCCATGGCCATTGGGGAAGAACCCGGCCTTATGGGCGTACCGTCTAAGGTGTACATTTTCTTGGACCCGCACCAACGGTCTTTTCCCAGCACTGGTTCGGCAGCCCACAAGGTGGATGCGGCTTTATTGAAAAATTCAATATATCCATCGGTATCACAACCATAAACGGCTACGGGTAAATTATAAATGAGGTCCTGATCTATCACCATGCTTTTTTTCATTTTGTAGGCTAAGGAGTATCAAATCCTTACATACTTAACTTCAAAGATTCGAATTCTCCTTCAACGGTACCGACAGTTTTTTTAAATTTCAACAGCATAATATATACGAAAATGATGGCTAAACGGACTATAAGAGTTAGAAATGCCAAGATATACTCATGCTACTATCACTACATTATTTATCTAGAGTAACAAGGGATAATCACATTCCAAGGTAGTGCTAATTGAATTTGATACCCTCCATTATCGAAAATTACCTTCCAATACCTAGGCGAATAGATTGTTCTTTTCTTGTAACCTGGCAAGATTGATTGTGAAGATAAGTTAAGAAAATTATCACAGTTTCTGTGGTATATTTATTGGGTTTGTCCTGCATCGTTTCGTTCATCGGTTCATCGTTTTGCTATTTTTTTCCATCTATTCTGTCATCGTTTTATTTTTTGATGAACAAATGATTATATTATGATGATAGCCCCCGGCATCGATAGATAAAGGGTTCGGCTCAATCTGTCATCGGTTCGTCGAAATTCTCCAGCAAAAAGGATTTCATCACGGTAAAATAGCGTCCCTTGGCATCCAATAACTGCATGGAGGCGTCCTGCCATATCACCAATTTCTGATAGCTAAGGGTATCGTCCTTATTGTCGAGCTTTCAGTCCCGTTTCAATAATCGCCTCAGCTGTGTCAGGTCGGTCTTGATCCGTGTTCTGTTCAACAACTGTAGGGCATCCAAAGGGCAAAGGTGGATTTCGTTCCTATCGAACTGTTCCATGGCGCCCAAAAGGATAGTGGCCAGTTCCTTTTCCACCCTGTTCCTGTTGTTCTGCACCAACTTTTTCAAAGCCGTTGTCCTTATCTGCTTCGGGGCGAACCACATCCTGGTGGTATGCTTGCTAGATAACCGGCGCTGCTGCAGGTAGGACAGCAAGGCCGGTATTTCCGATATCAATTTATATAGGAAATTTGTCTTCTCCTTTTCGAGTACCGGTATCTTCAGTACCCAAAACCGGGTCTCGTTCGCATCTATCTTGATAAAGTTGTCCTCGTTGTTACTGCACAGGATGAACTTGCCGAAGAACTCCACCTCCCTTTTGTCCTTTCCCTTGGCCTCCAGTTTATTGATATTGGTGGTGCTCAGGTATTTGATGCGTTCGGTGAGCTCTTCTTTGTTGAACAGTACCTCGTCTATGCAGATGAGCAGCTTGTTCGCCCAATCCGCATTGAACTGGCTACTGAAACTATCATTGGTCAGATAGGTCAGGTTGTTGTCGAAGATGGCCTTGAGCCATTTAAGGAAGGTGCTCTTGCCCGTGGAACGTTCCTTGGAGACCAGGCATAGAATGGGCAGTACCTGTACCGGCCTTGTATACAGTATTTGCAGATAGTCCAGTCCCAGTTCATAGTGCTTGCCAAAGATGTGTTGGATGAAACTCAAGGATGTGCCGCATTCCCCTTCCTTTGGGATTGCCGGTAATGGGGAATAGGTATTATAGAACTTTTGGTATTCCTGTTTGAAATCGATGTGGCTCGGTATGCAGGTAAAGCCATCGTATTTTGGGACCTTGCCCAGAAAATCCTTGCCATGGTCCTGGCGGATGGTCTCGATGTTACAA
>JBBSKR010000227.1:0-4986 GCA_038256135.1 Flavobacteriales bacterium
AAATTAACTTGGTAAAATAAGTTAAACTAAACCTAAGTGTTTTAAAAAATAAAAGCTCTGTTCCGAGTATTCGGGACGGAGCTTTTTTATTTTTATACCATGCAGAGCGTCATTGAAGATATAATTCAACACGTACTAAGGAAAAAAAAGAATATAGATCGAGTCATCTTTATTTTACCTAGTAAACGCGCAGGTGTATTTTTAAAAAAAATACTTTCCAAATCAGTACCAAAAACTATTCTTTCCCCAGAGATTTATAGTATTGAAGATTTTATAGAGAAGATTTCTGGTTTAGTTACTGCCAGTACAACTACCCAACTGTTCGAGCTTTATAATGCCTATCAACACGTAGGGGATTATGAAAAAGAATCCTTTGACTCCTTTCTAAAATGGGGTCAGGTTTTGCTTCAGGATTTTAATGAAATTGATCGGTATTTGGTTGATGCGTCGCTATTATACCAAAATGTTGCAGCCGTTCAAGAAGTCAATCACTGGTCATTACAGCCAGAAAAAACCGAGTTGATTGAAAATTACCTTCACTTTTGGAGGCACTTGAACGATGTTTATAACCGCTTTAATTCAAACCTCCTCGATAAGGGCTTAGGGCATCAAGGTCTAGTTTATGAAACGTCTGTAGAACAGTTACCAAGCTATCTATCGACTACTACCCATAAAGAACATATTTTTCTTGGATTTAACGCGTTGAACAATGCAGAAAGCATCCTCATCCAAACTATTCTTGAACAAACTGATTCAAGTATCTACTGGGATATTGATCCTTACTTTCTTAAGGATACTATTCATGATGCAGGTTATTTTATAAGAAAATATCAAAGCACATGGCCCATTTTGAAAGGAAAAACCCTTATGGGTCTTACAAATTATTATTCAACTGAAAAGAACATCAATATAATCGGGGTACCTAAAAATATATCACAAGTAAACTACGTCGGTAATTTACTGTTCAAAATACAAGACGAAAATCCAGGTTCTTTAAGAAATGCTGCCATTGTACTAGGTAACGAACAGCTATTAAATCCGTTGCTAAATACAATCCCAGAAAATATTCAAGCAACTAACATTACCATGGGACAAAAATTGGAAACGACTCCATTGGCCGGTTTTTTTTTCAATCTTGTGGAATTTCATGAAAATAAAACAGAAAAAGGTTGGTTTTATAAGCATCTAATAAATCTACTAACGCACTCTTACGCCGTATCATTATTTACTGCTAATGGAATAGCCATTGATCAACTTGTTCTCAAAATAAAAACGAACAATTGGTCGTACGTTACTTTTGAACAAATAAATGAACTTATCCCAAGCCATCAAGCGATTACAATCCTGTTTCAAGATTCTAAAAACGACCCGCTAGTACTTATTGATAATTTCTTACAGCTTATCCAATTCTTTAGAACGATAGATTCCATTAAAAAAAATTCATTAGTACTAGAACAACTTTATAAATTCTATACCCTATTCAATCAACTTAAAGACCTTTGTAATACGTACTCCTATATCAATAACCTCAAAAGCCTGAAGCACCTTTTTAAACAACTGCTTAGCACGGAAACTTTGGATTTTCAAGGCAATCCAATAGAAGGTATACAAATAATGGGAATGCTGGAAAGTAGGTTGTTGGATTTTGAAACCATCATGATCACCTCCGTTAATGAGGGTATTTTACCTTCAGGAAAATCGAATAATTCCTTTATCCCCTTTGATCTTAAAGCTAAGTACGGCTTGCCCACCTATAAAGAGAAGGATGCCATATACACCTATCATTTCTACAGACTGCTACAAAGAGCGAAGAATGTATACATTATTTACAACACCGAGCCTGAAGCATTGGAAGGGGGGGAGAAAAGTAGGCTAATCACCCAATTATTGACCGATGAAAATCGAAACGATATCAAAGAATACATTGCCACCCCCCATATACAATTAAATACGAAAGAAGAAGAGACCATACCAAAGACCAATAGCCTTATCAAACTTATAAAAGAAAAAGCTGCGAAAGGCTTTTCACCAAGTTCACTAAGCAACTACATCCGGAATCCTATTGATTTCTACAAGCAAAACTTACTGAATATCAATGATGTCCTTGAAGTAGAGGAAACGCTAGCGGCAAATACCTTTGGTACCATCGTACATGATACCTTGGAAGAACTATATACCCCATTGATTGGAGAATTACTTACCAAGGAACTTCTTAACGGAATTAAAAAAAATATTCATTCTATTGTCCACCAAAATTTTGAAAAAACCTTTAAGGATGGAAATATAAGTACGGGTAAAAACTATATATCCTTTCATGTTATCCTCAAGTATATCCAAACTTTTATAAACACTGAAATAGAAACGCTGCAGCAGCATCAGATCAAACTAATTGGACTGGAACAATCGTTGGAAGTTCCTGTCAACGTTACCGGTTTGGATTTCCCTATTATCTTGAGAGGGAAATTAGATCGCATCGATGAATTTGATGGAATTACCCGAATTATAGATTATAAAACCGGAAAAGTAGAAAGGAAAAATGTGGAAATTGTGGATTGGGAAGTCCTTTCGGAAGAATATCAATTCAGCAAAGCCTTTCAATTGCTCTGTTATAGTTTTATGTTCTTGAAAACGTACCCTAAAGAAAATTTAGAAATTTACGCTGGAATTATATCCTTAAAGAATTTTGGCGATGGCACATTACTTTTTGCAAAAAAAGAATCTGCCCGTGGTGCCAAAAATCACAGTATTGATAAGGACGTGATTTTTGAATTTGAACAGATTCTAAGTCAATTGATTACTGAAATTTGTAATCCAGATAGTCCATTTATAGAAAAGGAAGTATAATCCTTATTTCTTATCGGGCCTTGAAGGTCGAACTTCAATTTTACTGGGCAAGGTCCTAGGATTCATTTGTAATAAGTCCAATACTAACTCCCCTATATCTTCTGGTTGAATTTTCCATGCATCCGTTTCATCGGGCTCATTGTTATTGAAGTGTGTAGCTACCGAACCAGGCATAATGGTGGAAACTTTGATATCATATTTTCGTAAATCCAACATTGCCGCTTGGGTAAAGCCAACTACCCCAAATTTAGAAGCATTATAACCAGCACCGGTCGCAAAGAAATTGGTACCTGCCAAGCTGGCCAACGTAATATAGTATCCCTTAGACTTTTTAAGTGCATCAACCGAGGCTTTAAGTGAGTGAAATACGCCGTTTAAGTTGGTGTCTATCATTTGGTGCCATTCATTATCGGTCATTTCATCTATAGGAGCAAAATTGCCTACCCCGGCATTGGCCAATACTACATCCAACTGTCCCCAGGTATCCAATATCTTTGCAATCGCCTTCTTTTCGTCTTCCATTTTTGCGACATCGGATACAATGCCCAAAACGGAATCCGTATTAAAATCCTTTAAGGCCTGTGCCACACTTTCTTTTGACCTGCCGCTAATGGCAACTTTCATTCCTTGGTTCAAAAGGGTTTTTGCGACCCCAAATCCAATTCCTTTGGTGCCTCCTGTGATATAGGCTACTTTATTCTTTAAATCTTTCATAGTTATATTTTTGTATAACAACAAGTTACTACAAATACGATTTTAACGTAGCCTATAAAGAACAAGATTTAACGGTTTTGATTTATTATATTTAGTGCATACTTAAATTCACAAAATGAACAGAATATTTGTTTGGTCCATTACCGTTGCTTTGGCTGGCTTTTTATTTGGTTTTGACACCGTGGTGATCTCGGGAGCGGATAAACAGCTACAGCTACTTTGGAACAGTTCTGATTCCTTTCATGGTTGGGTAGTTATATCAGGAGCATTGTGGGGTACCGTTTTAGGGGCTCTTTTCGCAGGAATCCCGACCAATAGATTCGGAAGAAAAAATACCCTCATATGGATCGGTATTCTATTTACTGTTTCGGCCTTTGGGTCCGCCCTATCCAATGACCCCATAACTTTTGCAATTTTTAGGTTTATAGGCGGTATTGGAGTTGGCGTCTCTACCATTGCAGCCCCTGCCTACATTTCTGAGATTTCACCAGCGGATAAACGTGGTAAATTGGTCGGTTTCTATCAATTCAGCTTGGTCTTTGGTATATTGATCGCCTTCCTGTCTAACTACATGCTTAGTGGTTTAGGCGAAAATTCATGGCGATGGATGGTAGGCGTCGAAGGTATTCCCGCCATCATTTACACCCTATTCGTATTAACGGTCCCTAAAAGCCCGAGATGGTTGATTACACAGAACAGAATCGAAGAGGCAAGAAAGGTACTTTTACTTATAGACCCAGATCAAGATGTAGATCAAACCATTGACCTAATACAACGGGACGATAAGGATACGGTTACCGGGGAATCCATCTTTATGAAAAAATATCGTTTCCCGTTAATTCTAGCCTTTTTTATCGCATTTTTTAATCAATTATCAGGAATCAACGCATTTCTATATTATGCGCCCCGTATTTTTGAGGAGGCAGGTCTAGGGGAAAGTACAGCCCTATTGAGCAGTGTTGGCATTGGGGTAACCAATATGCTATTCACCCTATTGGGCATCAATCTTATAGATCGCCTGGGACGTAAACAATTGATGTATATTGGCTCTGTAGGTTATATTGTCTCACTTTCACTGGTGGCATGTGCATTCTTTTTAGAGTGGGAAGGTATGGCAGTTCCTATATTCCTTTTCATATTTATAGCAGCACATGCGATTGGGCAAGGCAGTGTAATCTGGGTCTTTATTTCTGAAATATTCCCGAATCATCTTAGGGGTAGTGGCCAAGCTTTTGGCTGTTCTGTTCATTGGATTTTAGCGGCAGCGATACCAGCTGCCGTTCCATTCCTATTTTCGACCATCGGAGCTGGTACCGTATTTCTGTTCTTTGCTTTTATGATGGTTTTGCAACTTATTTGGGTTCATTTTATGATGCCCGAAACAAAAGGCGTCTCGTTGGAAGAGCTTAGTAAAAAGCTAATTAAGAA
>JBBSKR010000228.1:0-4907 GCA_038256135.1 Flavobacteriales bacterium
ACTGAAAACTCTTTTTCATTCCTCCCATTTCCAGTCGTTACCAATAATCAATTTTTCTTTTAAGTCGTTTTTGATCATAAATTCCTTGGTGGTTTCACTATCCATTTTAGTGGCAGGGAGTTGGTCGGCATTTGCTAAGGAATACAGCATCATGGTGCCAAATCGGGAGGTGTTTGTCATATGCTCCTCATTTACCAAATTAAAATCGTCACAATCGGAATGGTAACACCCGTAAATGGAACGGTCCAAATTACTGTGTACAGAGAGAATGGGAACACCTTCCAACATAAAGGGCTGGTGATCGCTATGGAGTCCAGAGGTATTGGAGAATGTATTTTGATAAATAGTATCCTGTTGTTGAATGGCGGCACCTAAATCCTTAAAAAACTGCTCATCATCCAATTTGCCTCCAGCGTTCATCCCAATTGGGTTGCCGGACATATCCAAATTCATCATGTATTTAATATTGTCAATCGTATTGTTTTCAATTGCTTGACCCACTAAATATTTGGAACCTAACAACCCTTGCTCCTCACCCATGAACATGACGAATTTTACGGTCCGTTTTGGAGTTAAGTTGTTTGCTTTAAAAGCCCGTGCTATGTCCAACACCGCAAAAGAACCGATACCATTATCAATGGCGCCCGTAGCTAAATCCCAAGAATCCAAGTGGCCTCCAAGTACGATTTCCTCCTTAGGGATTTCAGTACCTGTTAAGGTAGCCACTACGTTTCTAGCCTTGATAACATCGCTATTGTTTGTCATTTCGATGTCGGCAATAGCTTTTCCAATCTTTAAAGATTCTTTTAAGGCCATTCCGTCTTCTTTGCCAATGCAAACGGCAGGGATAGGAATCAAATCTCCGGTTACCGATGCCGTTCCCGTTAACAATACCCCGTTATCCACTTGGTTAACAATGATAATCCCAATGGCACCATATTTAATGGCCAGGGCCGTTTTTTCACTACGGTGAAGATTGTTCAATCCTTCGGGACTATCCGGTAAAATACCGATGTACACCAAGGCTATTTTTCCCTTTACGGCATCTGGGCTGGCGGCATAATCCGCTTCCAGACCATTGCCCATATCTACGATTTCCCCAGTAACATTGGCTTCAATAGGAGAGTGTCCTAATGTGACCACCTTTACATCTTCATCATCGATTTCCAAAGAAACGTCACCTCTAGACCAAGCTTCTACTTCAAAAGTTTGGTAGGCGACATCCTCATAGCCGTATTCCTTGAATTTGTTATAGGTGTATGCTTCGGCTTGTGCTCCGTTTGAAGACCCTGTCAATCTATGGCCAATGGTCTCGGTTGCCTCTTTTAAGGTACTATACCCCTCTGCATTTTGTTTGATTTCAGTATCGATACGCGCAAAAAGTTCGGTTTGGGTTTCTTCTTTTTGGGCATCGGCACATCCTTGTAAATAAAGGGAGGCCAGTACTAGGTAAGCTAGTTTTTTCATGAAAGTGTAGTTTGTCATTCGAATTATAAAGTTGATTGTTGTTTATGGCGACAAGTTAACTAATTCTTTGTAAAAAAGGTTTTTCCGAAGTGGTGTAAATCCTGTAATTCTGAGCGGTGTTTTCTAATGAAACGATACGAATTGTTTAGATTTATGGAAAATGTAACTTTTACTTCCATGTTGAAGGAAATTGAAATACTTTTTTGTCTCTTCATTCTTGGCACTTGGTCTTATGGACAGGATAGTTCCTCCGTTTTTATAGAATATTCTTTATCGATACAAAGGGGAGAATCCCATATTCTAGAAGATAAATTTAAGGAGGCAATGAACCATTATAATGATGCCATCAAAATGTGCAAACCTTTGGCTTCAGATTGCTTTACGGCCATGCAATTGGCCGCAGTTAATGAAAATACCAAGAAGTTTAAACAATTTACGATTAAAGGTGTTCAAACAGGATTAAAACGAGAAGACTTTAAAAATGATTCTTTATTACATGATTATTTTAATGATAACAAGCTTAATAAGTTTTTGGAAAAGACGTACAAAGTAAATCGCTTGAAATACGAAAAAGGTTTAAACAAATACTTATTGGATACTTTGAACAAACTATCGCAAATAGATAATCATTACAAAATAATGTATATAGATTCTCTTTCAAGAGTAGATACAGTGAACCGTAATGTTTACGAAATGAAATATGATTCCATCGTAACCAATTTGGTCGAAAATAGTCTAATTCCTATAATTGAAAAATATGGATATCCAGGACAGCGGTTAACTGGCGCCAATAAAGTAGGACAAATTAAAGACTCCTATAACTATAGTTTTTCTAATAACAAGGCGTTATTTATTCTTTTACATTACTACAGCAACCCTAAACCTTGTAAATATAACTCACTTTTTGAAAACGAAGTTTTTAAAGGTAACATGCGACCGGAAATTTTTGCCAGTATTATGGATTTTCAATATCAATATGGACTAGAAGCTAATTGTAAGTCACAACCTTACAATCAATGGTGGAAAAGTGATGATAGTTCTCAATTTGAAATAATAAACAGGAGGCGAAAAGTTATGGGTTTAGGACCATTTCAAGAAGAAGAAAAAAAGCACAAAAGGGGGTTGAATATTTGTTATAAATATGACATAAATGAATTTAAACATGTTAGGTTATTTTATTGGTGCGGTTAAGTGAACGTGAAGTTAGCCTAGTTTTTATTAGGTTTTACTTTAAACTCTCTACGGTTAAAAAGGAAAGAACAACAGGGATTGGGTTTTCATTCGAATCATAAAGATAATTGTTTTGGATGTCCTCAAGTTAGTCAATTACCAGTTTAAATGTTTTGCCAAAGTGGCGCAATTCATATAATTTTAGGATGTGTTTCATAAGAAAAACCTACATAATCTATAAATTTAATGAAAGGCTTTTTTTAGGTGCTTTGATTTTTTTTGTTGTGGGCCTCTTTTATTTATTTTTTCTTACCACCTAAAAGAATCAATGGAATCTAGATTTAAAATTTATGGATAGTGATGATTTGTTCATTACGAATTTTTTGACTGGGATGGCTATCATTATTCTGATAGTGGAGATAAAGCTTTTGCGTCTGATAAAAAAAGGGTGACTATTTATAATATTCGTTCTTAAATTGGGAGGTTGCATTTCAAACCCTGTTTTGTAATCCTTAACTTTGAGGTTTAAACCACAATCCATGAAATACGAACAGATTCCTAATTCCTTATTTATAAAGAACCGAAAGAAATTTATGGAGCGTATGCGCCCCAAAAGTATTGCGGTTTTCAATTCCAATGACATATACCCTATTGGGGCTGATAGTGTCTTGCCTTTTGAACAGCATAGGGATATCTTTTATCTCTCTGGAGCAGATCAAGAGGAGACTATTTTGTTGTTATTCCCGGATGCGATGGACAAAAAGCATCGCGAAATTCTTTTTGTACGGGAGACCAATGACCATATTGCCGTTTGGGAAGGTGCAAAGCTAACTAAAGAAAAAGCCACTGAAGTTTCCGGTATTCAAACCATTTACTGGCTCAAGGAATTCGATAAAATATTTTTTGATTTGATGACCGAGGCCGAAACCATTTACCTCAATACCAATGAACATTATAGGCAAGCCGTAGAGACCCAAACACGTGAAGACCGTTTTATCCAAAAATACAAACAGCAATATCCGGGTCATCAAGTAGCGAAAAGCAATCCAATCCTCCAGGAGATTAGAGGAATCAAGGAACCCGAGGAACTGGAGCTCATGCAAGTGGCCTGTAACATTACCGAAAAAGGCTTTCGTAGACTGCTCGGTTTTGTAAAGCCCGGGGTGATGGAGTATGAAATTGAGGCAGAGCTGTTGCATGAATTTGTAAGCAACCGTTCTAAAGGATTTGCCTATCCACCCATCATTGCATCGGGGACTAATGCGAATGTATTGCACTATTTGGAGAACAATAGACCGTGCAAGGATGGCGATATGATCTTAATGGATACGGCAGCAGAATATGCCAACTATTCCAGTGACCTTACCCGTACTATTCCAGTAAACGGAACATTTACCAAACGTCAAAAAGAGGTGTACAATGCCGTTTTACGCGTGAAGGACGATGCTACCAAAATGTTAGTTCCCGGTACGCTCTGGGCAGAATACCATAAAGAATGCGGTAAACTAATGACTTCTGAACTAATAGGCTTAGGACTTTTGGATAAGGCCGATGTGCAAAATGAAAATCCGGATTGGCCCGCCTATAAAAAATACTTTATGCATGGCACCAGCCACCATATTGGGCTGAACACGCATGATTATGGTGCTTTGAAAACACCCATGAAGGCGAATATGGTCTTCACCGTTGAACCCGGAATCTATATTCCAGCAGAAAAAATGGGTGTTCGTTTAGAGGATGACGTGGTCATACAAGAAACCGGAGAACCTCTTAATTTGATGGCCAATATTCCTATTAAAGCGGATGAGATAGAGGAATTGATGGCAAGATAGCTGTAAATTTCTGTGATATCCATAAACTAATTTAAATATGTACTTTTATGCAACCATATTTTAGTCTAATTACAAATGAATACAAATTTTCATAATTTCTTAATGAAATTAGGTTTTTCAAAAGAGGAGCTAGAAGAAAATTCATCAAAATACGTATTCAATTATTCCATAGGAAGTAACTATATATCATCTTTAAAATATATTCACACTCCTTCGCAGACTGATATATTTGAACAACATCAACTTTTATGGAACCAAAATTCTGAAGCTGTTTTTATCGCAGTAACGGATAGTAAATCGTTTATTATAAATGCCAAAGAAAAGCCTGATAAGAATAGAACTTTAAAGAACTCCATTTGTATTCAATCTTTCGACTATGGTATAAATACTAGGGGGTTTGAAGATGTGGATGAATTATTAATCTCGAAAGATGCTATC
>JBBSKR010000229.1:0-4904 GCA_038256135.1 Flavobacteriales bacterium
AAGAACAATCTTTAGCGTTATCATATTTTATAGATCTGGGGACAACATTTACATAGTTTAATTCGTAATACCCTGCTACTATTGGTTGCATGTGATAATAATGGGGACAACATAGGGACAACAAATGAGCTATTAAATGTAATTATTGTAAAACCAAATGCAAAATAAAAAATCATAAAATATTGATTGTCAGACTATAAGAAGGTATATGGTGCTAAATGAAAACACTCCATTTGCGGCTGTTAATCAGAGGGTCCTTGGTTCGAGCCCAAGAGGAGGAGCTTCCAGCAGCAAAGGCTTCGCAGTAATGCGGGGCCTTTCTTTTTTGGCAGGGGTGAAACAATTATTTTTTATATATATTCTTATCTTCATAAGCAGCTTTCATGCGGTTATGAAATCCTCCTTTAAAAATTCAATAATTCTGCTTTTCCGGCGCATCGATAAAGTAGTTTTCGATGTGCATCGAACGGGGAATCAATGGAAAACCAAGAAAGTCCCGCATTGGGTCGTTCTGGTTTTGGCACTCGCGTCGTACTTTCTCGTACTTTGGCAGCTATGGCCGTTCCTATCCGCCTCTGATAGTCCTATACTTCAATTTTTTGGGCTTTCCATGGTGGTGGTATTAACGATACTGTTTCTAGGTATAGGCAAGATTTTTATTTCCCAGCTTCTTAATTACAAAAGTCCCTATCCGATACGAAATGAAAGATCTATTCCCGAAACTGATGACAGGAGGTTTGAAACACCTTTTCGCTTTTCTAAAATAGCGCATCGCATAGATTATGAAAATGCCGATCTCTTTAAGGACTATCTAAATACAAATAAAGAGGATTACCTAAAACTACTATCAGGGAAACAGGTCACGGAGAAATTGATATGGTTGGCATTGACCGATAGAAAGCTACCCAACTTTAGGCTTTTTTTCGAGTTCCTGAACCATGTCTCCGAAGAGAATCTGGAAGGGTACTATGGGGAGAACCTATTGCGCCTCTGCAACTATATCACCTATAATTTTAAATCCAAGGATCAGCAGTGGGCGGTAAAACAATTACAAAAAGCACATTCGAGCTGGAAAAACTGTAATCCAAAACGACGGATGGACCTGAAAATCGATATCGAAAATCACCTTGTATTTCCTGGTCAAGGATAAATTGGTAAAGAAACCAAAGGAAAACGGGAGAAGCCAATCCTTTACTTGATTTGACGGGAAATAGCGACCAAATTGCTTTCAAATAGTTCCATGGACTAATCATGGAAAATATGTGAAAACTTAATTTGAAAGCATTATGGACAAACAAAATTCATCCCTGGTACAATTACTTCTTGAAAAAATAGACCATCTGGACGAAGCCGCCCTTGTCAAGAAGAAGGTGTTCAACGTCAACAACCTAAAGATGTATACAGGTTGGAGCCTTTCTAAGATCTACAAGCTTACCTCGGCACGATTGATTCCCTTTTCAAAGCCTACGAATGGGTCCCTGTTCTTTGAACGGGAAAAGATAGAGCAATGGCTGCTTCAAAACCCCTCTTATACCGAAGAGGAGATCAAAGCGAAAACAGATACACATTTAAGAAAACATTTTTGTGACAACGAATAACAAAAGGTCATGAAAGCTACCGATAGAAATTTCCAGGGCATATGGATCCCCAAATTGATCTACTTGAATACCGAGGTAAACTGGTATGCCAAGATCCTATTCCTGGAGATCCACAGTTTTACGCAGAACGGAAAGGAATGCTACATGTCCAATAAATACATTTCGTCATTTCTAAAAATTTCGGAACGACAGGTCTCCCGGTATATCACCGAACTGAAGACCATCGGCTGGATAGCCGAGGTATCCTTTGATGGAAGGAAGAGATTCCTGAGGAGCACACTCGAGTTCAGTTTTCGAACAAGCGCACCTGATACGACAAAAGTATCCAGGCAGCAGGGACAGTTCTATCGTGGCAGCAACGACAATAATGACTACCATATAAAACAAGGGACAAAACAAGACATAAAATCAATTACTTATTTAAAAGTAAAAAATCCAATTTTAGAATAGAACCTATGGAAAAAAAATGGTCGGAACGTTCGAAAGAGTCAAGCGTTACAAAAGATACTTTGTGCCATCCGGATATGTTTAAAAAAGTGTTCTTTAAGGCGGCCCAAAAATTCCATGCCCAAAGTGAAACCGACTTTGAGGTGGACAGTTCAAACAAAAACTTTCTAGGGCACTTTTGCAGGTATTGGAACCGGGACAAAGCTTTCGAAATTTTAGAGAATATCACCTTACAAAAAGGACTTATGGTCTTCGGTTCCTATGGCACTGGAAAAACATCAAGCTTTCAGATTATTCAAGGAATCGCCAAACAATATCAGGTTCCCGAGTTGTGGTTCCCGTCCATATCGACACAAGAAGTGGTGGCCAAGTTCAATCTGGATAAGAATAAGGAGGAGATAATTCAATACTACTCCAAGGGTGTTTTCCTTTTCGATGATCTGGGTTCGGAGATGGCAGGGAACAACATTTATCAATATGGCAAGGAGGAGGTGTTCGTACGTATTCTATTGAACCGATACCGCATTTTTGAAACCAAGGGTACAAAAACCTACATTACCACAAACCTCGGTATGGACCAAATAGAGAATCGGTACGGGAGGCAGATTGCGGACAGGTCCAGACAAATGTTCAATCTGCTGAAATTGGATGGACCGAGCAGAAGAAAGTAATTACTGACCTTTAAGAAATTGGTGGAACTGGAGGACTTTTCAAGAAACCGAAAAGAAGGTATTCCTGAACGAAGGAAAGGAATAGCAAGAGGGTAACACGCTAAAGCGATGTTACATTATTTAAACTATTGATATTCAACGAATTGTATATGTCTTTGTTTTCAAACGTTGACCAAATTTGCGGCAAATAGCCTGAAACCCCCTGAAAACATGGAGATAATTTACAGTAATGGTCTTTTTCAATAACCTCTATATACAAAGTAACGTATTGAAATTCAGTACATTAGAATAAGCTATAAATAATTAAAGGAATTACTATTGCGTCAAATTTTGGATAAAAACCTTTACAAAGCCTATAAACCGTATTAAAATTTACTGTAATGGAACTAGAGAACAAAAGGAAAAGCACCTTTTCGGCGATAAGTATAAACCGAATTACAGCAGAGCGATTTCGTGCCTATTCAAGGACCGTTTCCAGATCACATTCGGAAACCATCGATGACATGATCGATTTTTTTGAAAAAGCTAAGATTACCCCTAAGAACGTGATAATGATCAGTTTTATAAAGTTTCAAAATTATATGATGGGCCGGTTCGATTACATAGAGGAACTGCTGCGCACAATGGAGCGCGAGCAGCTAGGACCGACCCATGATATGCTCAAGAGCCTTTTTGATGGATCTGCGTTAAAGAAAATGGAGCAACCCCTGCTAGTGGACAAAAAGAACCTTAGAATGACCAAGGAGGAATGGAATTTGGAAGAGGGTAAAGTTTCGTTTGAAGAATACCATGATGTTATAAAAGCTAGGAGCGATGACAAACGTGCCTTTTCAAAAGTCCTGGATAGTATCACGACAGTAGAACCTACCTTTGGCAATCCCTATTTTAAACTGTTAATTGATCAGGCGGAACTGGATAGTATTCGACGGGAGCTAAATGGCAAATAAGGAAACAAATCTAGTTTTGCATAAGCAAGATGCGCCCTATGCGGTTTTCGCTTGACGCTTATCTGCCGGAACACTACAAAAACCGCACAGGATCCATGCGCAAAGTTTAAGGGTAAGTATTTGGGACGGATATATTTCTAATGAGTGCTAAAAAAACCTTGGTCTTATAAGACTAATATAGCGTCCTGCACGAACAATGCTTCCAAATTTCGACCTTTATTATCAATTGATATTCTCTTTAACATATTTTTTCCGGAACTCACTCTGATTTTCATTAGTAATCCTCTTAAAAATACGATTGAAATACGACAAGCTTTCAAAGCCCGAACCATAACAGGCATCGCTCACACTCTTGCCCGTCATTATATCTCGTTTTGATTGGCTAATACGGTACCGGTTCAAAAATTCGGTAAACGTGTATTTTGTCCTTTTTTTAAAGTAACGGCAGAACGCCTCTTTGGTCATATGGCTGAGATCGGCCACCTCTTGAAGTTGTATTTTACGTTGATAATTGTTATCGATATGGGCGAAAATCGCACTGATTCTTTTCTGATCCTTATCACTAATTTGATTGTTGTAAGGCCGATCATGCAGAAGTTCGACTTCCTCTGAATCTGATAGCGTGCGTAATATCTCAAGTAGTTGCAGGTACTGTTCTATGGGTGCTAAGCCTTCCAATGCGAACAATTTATCTCCCAATTCTTTTTTTAGTTTTCCCTGAAAGGCTAGGCCCTGCGTTGATTTTTGGAACATGGTATTGATCAATACTAATTCTGGAGTTTCGTGAAAGTTGGTCTCTACCAACTCTTTCTTCAAATGAACCACTACTTTTCTATAACCCGTCTTAACCCCATAGTCAAAATTTAAATGAGGAATGTTCGACCCGATCAATACCAGATCACTCCCTTGGTAGTTTGAAATATGATTACCTACATGTCGGGTACCATCGGCACCTACTATATAGACCAGTTCATACTCTGGGTGAAAATGCCAAAAGAACAGATCATTCAACCTAGGATCGAACATGATGCTGAACGATCTATTTACTTCTTTGTTGGTGATGGTTTCGAGCTCAACTTTCATGATTCTAAGGTATAAGAATATGAGCTAGATCTACTAACAATATCATAAAACATCAATTTAGTACAAGTTTTGGCTAATGACATTAAACTTTTTCCAAAGCTTACTGCGGATATTTGTATCGATGATTCGCTAAAGCCATGAATTTAGCTTCAAGTTAT
>JBBSKR010000230.1:0-4857 GCA_038256135.1 Flavobacteriales bacterium
AATGTAGGAGGAATAAATAGTTGCTGGTTGGCAGTTGTCGGTTGTCGGTTGTCGGTTGTCGGTTGTCGGTTGTCGGTTGTCGGTTGTCGGTTGTCGGTTGTCGGTTGTCGGTTGTCGGTTGTCAAAATCTAAAAAAACACAAACGAATACAACAATAAAAATGAACAACGTAATTTGGTTTAGAAATGACCTAAGGCTTCAGGATAACACCTCACTGTGCAAAGCAATGGAAGGAAACAAGGTTATCGGGTTCTACTGTTTTGAATCGCTATTCTTTGGGGAAGACAAATTCGGCTTTAAGAGAACGGAAAAATTCAGGGCTAAATTTTTAATAGAAACAATAAAACAGCTGAAACAAGAACTGGAGAAACTGAATATTCCATTATTTATCTATTACGGTAAATCCGCTCAATACCTACCGAAGTTGTTATCGGACCACCAAATTGACACTGTATTTTTGCAAAAAGAATGGTCACGTGATGAACAAAGTATTTTTGAATCGATACAAAACAGTGTGCCCCCCACAACCAAATGTATTGAAACCTACGACCAATTTCTTTTTCATCCAGATGACATCCCCTACCCCAACTTCGAATCCATCCCGGAAGTTTTTACCAATTTCAGGAAAAAGTGCGAAAAGCATATACAAGTAAGACCGGTCAAAACCATTGTAAATAAAATGACCAAAGATAATATGGTTCCAAATCCGACTAAAATCCCTACGCTCAACGATTTGGGACTGGAAGATTTTCAAATGGACACCCGTACCGCATTTCCTTTTCAAGGAGGCGAACTAGAAGCATTGGAACGAATACAGCACTATTTTTGGGAAACGAAAAAATTGGCCTATTATAAAAAGACAAGAAATGGATTGGTAGGCAAAGACTATAGCTCCAAATTATCCGCTTGGCTGGCCAATGGCAGTATTTCCCCAAGAACCATATATTGGGAGGTAAAACGGTTTGAAAAAGAGGTAAAAATGAATCAGGATACCTATTGGCTCATTTTTGAACTTATTTGGCGAGATTACTTCAAATATGTTTCGTTAAAGCACCAACATCAAATTTTCCAAATTGGTGGCATCCTTCAAAAAGAGTATGATTGGAAAGTTTCAAATGTTGCACGAACCAAATGGATATTTGGAACTACCAAAGAGCCTTTCGTTAACGCCAACATGAAAGAATTGGCGTCAACAGGTTGGATGAGTAACCGTGGAAGACAAAATGTGGCCAGTTTTTGGTCTAAGGAGCTACAGCAAGACTGGCGGATTGGAGCGGCCTATTTTGAAAGTTTATTAGTGGATTATGATGTTCACAGTAATTGGGGAAATTGGATGTATAACAGCGGGGTCGGGAATGACCCTAGGGACCGCAAATTCAATATTAAAAGTCAGGCCGAACGTTATGACAGTAGCGGTAAATTTCAAAAACTTTGGTTACAGGAAACCCTCTTTTAAGTTCAAACTCGAAAATCAAGTTCAAGATCAAAAATCAAGTTCAAGTGCAAGAATCAAGTTCAAATTCAAATTCAAATTCAAATTCAAATTCAAATTCAAATTCAAAATAAACACTACTTCCTTGGCTCTAATACGTTAACACTATATTTTAGATTTTATTTATCATGAAAACACTACGGTTAATATTAGGCGATCAGCTCAACCAGAACCATTCGTGGTTCAATACGGTAGATGACGAAGTGACTTATCTAATGGCGGAAATGCGTCAAGAAACGGACTACGTAAAACATCACGTTCAAAAAGTAGTCGCTTTTTTTTTGGCAATGCGAAGTTTTAAAGAACATCTTTCTTCCAAAGGACATCGGTTCATATATCTTAAAATCAATGACACCGATAATCCCCATCAATTGGAACAGATCATTTCAAAATATGGTAAAGATACCGATGCAAGTAGGTTCGAATACCAATTGCCCGATGAATATCGCCTAGATAGGCAACTCCATAAAATCTGTGATGCATTACAAATTGAAACGGAAGCATTTGACACCGAACACTTTTATACCAGTAGAAATGAGCTAAAAGAATTCTACAAGGGCAATAAACAAATGGTCATGGAGAGTTTTTACCGTATGATGCGGAAGAAGCATACTATTATGATGGTCGATGACCAGCCCGAAGGCGGAAAGTGGAATTTCGACCAAAGCAATCGCAAAAAATGGAAAGGGGAACCAAGCATTCCGCATGAGAGAGGTTTTCGGAAAGATGTCTCTGGAATACTTAAAGAATTAGAGCAAGCAAAGGTAGAAACCTTCGGTAACATAGTACCTGATACTTTTAATTGGCCCGTTACCAGACCGGATTGTCTATCCGTCTTAAATTATTTCTGCAAAGAACTGCTGGTGCATTTTGGGGATTATCAAGATGCCATGCATGAAAATGAAAAATATCTCTTCCATTCCCGTTTATCATTTGCCATGAACGCTAAAATAATAGCTCCGAACGAAGTCATCGATTCTGTTTTGGAGTATTATCATGAACATCAAGATGAAATAGCAATTTCCCAGGTCGAAGGCTTCGTACGTCAAATTTTAGGATGGAGAGAATATATGAGAGGTATCTATTGGAAAGAAATGCCCCAATACAAAAAGCTAAACGCCTTAAACAATAAGAACCCATTGCCGGATTTCTTTTGGACCGGAAATACCAAAATGAATTGTTTAAAGCACGCTATTGGTCAAAGTTTGGATAATGCCTATGCCCATCATATTCAACGTTTAATGGTCATCGGTAATTTTGCGCTATTGACCCAAATTGATCCAGACGAAGTGGATAAATGGTATTTGGGAGTTTATATCGATGCCATTGAATGGGTAGAAATCACGAATACCAGAGGAATGAGTCAATTTGCCGATGGGGGAATCGTGGCCACAAAACCTTACGTAAGTAGTGCGAATTACATCAATAAAATGAGCAATTACTGTGGTAATTGTCACTATAGCCATACCAAAAAAACAGGTTCGGATGCGTGCCCGTTCAATGCGCTGTACTGGAATTTTCTTGAAGCCAAAAAAGAACATTTTAAGGACAATCATCGAATGAATATGATGATGAGCTTATTGAATAAAATGGACAATGAAAAATTAGTGGAATTGCAGGAAAGGGCCGCAATTATTATTGAACATATAGATGACTTTTAATGATTTGTTAATAGCCAATTAACCTGATTGTATAATCCAAAATATAATTTTGAAACGTATATAAAAAGAACATTCCGCGAGAGCGCCTATATATAGAAAACTCCCTTTTCATAGATAGAAAAGGGAGTTTTCGTTTTTAAGGTCAAAAAAACTATTTCATAATTCCGTCCACAATACCATATTCAATCGATTCGGTGGCGTTCATCCAATAATCCCGATCAAAATCCCTCAGTACCTTTTCAAATTTTTGACCACAATTATCGGCCAAAATTTGGGCGCTAAGCTCTTTGGTCTTGATGATTTCCCTTGCCTGTATCTCTATATTGGAAGCTTGGCCCCTCGCTCCACCACTCGGCTGGTGAATCATAACCTGTGCATGTGGCTGAATAAATCGCTTTCCTTTTTTACCAACGGATAATAAAATAGAACCCATTGATGCCGCCAAACCGGAACAAATAGTAGAAACCGGACTTTTTAGCGATTTAATAATATCATACATGGCAAAGCCAGAAGTAACATAACCCCCAGGACTGTTGATATAAAGCTGTATCTCCTTATTGTTTTGCATATCTAGATAAAGTAATCTATCAATCACGTGTTTTGCAGAATCATCATCTACCATACCCCACAGAAAGACCTTTCTTTCCTCCAACATTTTTTCATCTATGGCTTCCTGAATTTTTCCTTTTTTAGAACTCATATTTTATATTTAATTATCTACCACAAAATTAAGGAATTAATTGGGAACAAAAATAAACTAGGTTAAACCTTACTGAATTAATATCTTTAGTGAAAATCGACAAACCATGAAAAACATACTTGTACTTTCCGTTCTTGTACTTACGCTTTTAAGCAGTTGTAATACGGATAAAAAAAATCCTGAAGCGACTATGCCTGAAAAAGAACTGACCATTTTAGATAAAGTTGCCAATGCCCATGGGTACGAAAACTGGAATGATATTTCCAGTCTTAAATTTACCTTCAACGTAGATCGCGATTCTTCCCATTTTGAACGTACGTGGTTATGGGAGACAGGTTCGAACGATGTCACCATGATGACCAGACAGGACACCATCAATTACAATAGGAAGACGGTGGATAGTACCATGGCTAGTACAGATGGTGGTTTTGTAAATGATAAATTCTGGTTATTGGCACCTTACCAACTTGTTTGGGATCAAAATAATTTTACTTATGAGCATACCGAAGGTGTTGAAGCTCCAATAAGTAAAACACCCATGCACAAATTGACGACCGTATATGCCAATGAAGGTGGTTATACCCCTGGCGATGCTTACGATTACTATTTTGGTGACGACTACGTAATCAAGGAGTGGGTATATCGTAAGGATAATCAGGAAGAACCGAATATGGCGTCCACTTGGGAAGATTATAAGGAATTGCAAGGTCTAAAAATCGGTACGATGCACAAACGACCGGATACCAACTTTTCACTTTATTTTACAGGGGTCGAAGTGGAATAAATTAGCCGTTGGTATTTTTCTTTCTTTTTAACAGCAATGTAAATAAGAGTATTAAAAACCCACTGCAAAGTAATACCACAAAACGTCTGGAGAGGGTATACTGTTCTGCCAAGAATCCTAAAATTGGCGGAGCACATAAAAACCCAGCATAGCCGGAACCGGCAATAAAGGCAATGCCCTTAGAGGACTCTACCCCTTTTACGTTTCCACCTATCCGGAA
>JBBSKR010000231.1:0-4835 GCA_038256135.1 Flavobacteriales bacterium
ATAACATCCCCCTTGCGTTTTTCCGAATAATAGGAAATCGGTAGTTCCACTACTTTTTTATAAAGTTTATTCCGTATATCCTTAAGTACACCATTACGTAAAAATGTAATGAAATACATAGCGAGGTAATTGAATAGATTCTTAAATAGGAATAAAATCAAAATTAGACCTATGACCAATACCAAACCTTTCATTTCATCATCCCCGGAATACGCAGTAACCCTATAATTGATATATTCTTGTAGGTAATCTTTTAAATGACCAAGATCAGTATAATTCGGTGCTTCAAAAACCTTATTTGTCTTATCGAACAATACATCCAACATTGGAATCAGTGCCGCAAACGATAGTGCGCTGAACAATGCGTAAAGAATATTGAAGAATATATTCAAATACCCGTATTTACGGTAAGGCCCCGCAAAACGGAGAATTTTTTTGAAATAATCCATTAACCTAAATTAAGCTCCGCTAGTATGCTTTGAATCTTTGCATCCAATTCAGCTGAAACTTTTTTATAATTTTCTGCCTTGTCCAATTTGGCATTAGTGCTAATATAGAATTTCACCTTCGGTTCCGTACCGCTTGGTCTGGCAGCAATTCTGGTACCATCTTCCGTCTCATAAATCAAAACGTTTGATTTTGGAATGTCAATGGGTATCTCCTCTCCTGTCAGCACATTGGTGGCAGTTGAAGTATTGTAATCCTCTATCCATTTTACCTTGGAACCGGCTACAGACTCAACTGGGTTTTCCTTAAAATCTTTCAGCATTTGCTTAATTTCCTCAGCACCGCTAATCCCTTTTTTAGTAAGGGATACCAAATGTTCCTTATAAAAACCGAATTGCACGTAACAGTCAATCAAATCCTTATAGAAAGAACTACCATTGGCTTTTGCTTGGGCGCCAATCTCACAGGCCAGTAGGGTAGCGGTAACCGCATCCTTATCCCGCACAAAATCCCCAACCATATAACCAAAACTTTCTTCTCCTCCACCAACGAATTGGGACTGTGGAAAATCCTTTATCATTTTACCGATCCATTTGAAGCCGGTCAATGCTGTTTTGAATTCAACACCGTATGCATTGGCCATTTCTTCCATCATGGGTGTAGAAACTATAGTGGTAGCAATGAACTCATTTCCCTTAAAACCTTTGGCTTTGGTTTGATCTAAAAGGAATTTAGTCATCAACACCATGGCCTGGTTGCCGTTTACGATTTCCATTTCTCCTTCCAGGTTTCGAACGGCAATGCCCAAACGGTCACTGTCGGGGTCGGTGCCGACCACCATATCCGCACCTATTTCTTCTGCCTTTTTTACGGCCATGGATAAGGCCTCCGATTCTTCAGGATTAGGTGATTTCACCGTTGGAAAATCACCGTCAGGTTTGGCCTGTTCCTTTATAATGGTTACATTTTTATATCCGGCACGCTTTAAAACTTCTGGGATTGCCGTAATGGATGTTCCATGTAATGATGTGAAGACAATTTTAAAGTCATCCTTTCCATCCGCATTGAAATTACCGTTTTTGACCGATGCTTCAATAAAGGCTTCATCGACTTCCTTATCAATAACCTTGATCAGATTTTCTTTCGCATCAAACTTTATAGCTTCAAAATCGAGTGAATTGATTTCCGATATAATTGCTTCATCCTGTGGGGGTACTATTTGCCCGCCATCGGTCCAATATACCTTATACCCGTTATATTCAGGAGGATTATGGGAAGCGGTCAAGACAATACCGGCATGACATTTTAAATGCCTAACAGCGAATGAAAGTTCAGGTGTGGTACGCAGTTCAGAAAATAAATACACTTGAATACCATTAGCCGAAAATACTTCTGCAACGATCCTAGCCAGGGTATCGCTATTGTGTCGACAATCAAAAGCGATGACTACCTTAATGTCCTTTCCTTTATATACTTTGTTCAGATAGTTGCTAAGGCCTTGTGTGCTTTTGCCCAAGGTATATTTATTGATACGGTTGGTACCAACACCCATAACACCGCGCATACCCCCAGTGCCAAACTCCATATTTTTATAAAAACGGTCTTTGAGTTCGTCTTGATCGTTTTCAATGAGGTGCTTTATTTCTTTTTTAACGTCGGGGTCAAAAAAATCGGTAAGCCAGGTTTTTGCGGTATCAAGAAAAGTATCCATTTTCGTTCGTTTTTAATGCTTTAATTTAATGAGAATTTTAGTCTTCTGAAAGAGAAGTGTTAATTTCTTCCGATACAATATACCGATTTTCTTCCTTTCTTGATCGAATTACTATTTCACCAAGAAAACCGGCCAAGAACAATTGTGTTCCTATGACCATGGCAATTAGAGCGGTGTAGAACTGAGGCCGATCAGTTATGAGCCTATCAAACGGATTTATAAATAGTTTATCGATCCCCAAATAGATGGCAAAACCAAAACCTATTAGGAACATTATTATACCCAAGGCCCCGAACAGGTGCATAGGACGTTTTCCAAATTTGGAAACGAACCAAATGGTAAGAAGATCTAAAAATCCGTTGATAAAGCGTTCCATACCAAATTTTGTCTTCCCGTATTTCCGGGCTTGATGTTGTACTACTCTTTCGCCTATTCTAGTAAATCCGGCATTTTTTGCAAGTACAGGAATATATCGGTGCATTTCCCCGGAAACCTCAATTGTTTTGACCACATTCTTGGAATATGCCTTTAAACCGCAGTTGAAATCATGTAAACGCACTCCCGAGGTTCTTCTAGCGGCCCAATTAAAAAGCTTGGAAGGAGCGTTTTTAAAAATAATGGAATCAAAACGTTTTTTTTTCCAACCGGAGACCAGTTCAAAATTACCCTCGGCAATCATCTGATACAAAGCAGGAATTTCTTCCGGATTATCCTGTAAATCGGCATCCATGGTAATGATAACATCTCCTTTTGCAGCTTTAAAACCGGCATGCAAGGCTTGTGATTTCCCGAAATTCCTAAGAAAATGAAGTCCTTTTACGGCAGGATTCGATTTAGAAAGTTCTTTTATACTCTTCCAAGATCCATCTGTACTGCCATCGTCGACGAAGAGTATTTCATAAGAAAAATGATTGGATTGCATTACGGATACAATCCAATCATGAAGTTCTTTAAGCGATTCTTCTTCGTTTAATAAGGGAATTACAATGGATAATTGCATGCGTTATGTCTGGTATTGCCACCAAAAATACTACAATTACTCAGGTATTAATAAGCAGCTTCCTGTTTTTTCAGAATCAATCCAGTAATAAGGCCAACTACCAAACCTATTACAATGTTTATAATAAGAATGATTGGGTAGGATAGCCAAGCAAAACCCTTTTGCATTTCTATTCCCTGATCAATTTGTTCTTCGGTAAGGGTTGGATTTTGTTCCATTGCCGTTACCTTGCCAATTTCATACATTTTGTTCATATATTCTGGCTCGAGAACATTTGTCAACGTAAAAAACCAGATTAAACCAATGATTCCAGCAATTAATGCCACCCCGGCACCTACTTTGAGAGCTTGGGAAATAGTTAAAAAACCATTCCCTGCTTTTTTGTACTGTATAATACCGAGGACGATACCCGCTGCCAAAATTAAGGTTTGGGTGATTTGTACGCCTACACCTTGTTCATAATGTAAATCCATCGTGAATAGCATTATCGCAAATACTACGCCCACAAGGCCGGTAAGAGCTCCAAAATTCAAGGCAAATTTTCCGGTTTTTGGTTGATTTTCTTCCATAATAATAAAAATTAAATATTGATTTTCTTATAAGTAATCGGTTGGTGTAAATTGTTACAAATGTGATGAAATTAAATTTGAATATTTTTATTGTTTCTAATTGCACATTTAGAGATTTTCACTAAATTTGCAGCCTTAAATTGAGTGCCCGTCGGAATGGGTGCAATAAAGTTTTCAAAATGAAAAAAGACATACACCCAGAGAATTATAGAATAGTGGCCTTTAAGGACATGTCAAACGAAGAAATCTTCTTGACAAAATCTACAGCAGATACCAAAGAATCGGTAGAAGTCGATGGTGTTGAGTATCCATTGGTAAAATTGGAGATATCAAGAACATCACATCCATTTTATACTGGGAAAGCGAAATTCTTGGATACGGCAGGTCGTATCGATAAATTCAAGAACAAGTACAAGAAATTTGCTAAGGAAGAAACTAAAGAAGAAGAAACTAACGAAGAAGAGACTAAAGGGGAAAAATAGTAACTCCCATTTACTTTTTAAATATTGCGCCCTCGAATTTCGAGGGCGTTTCTATTTCATAGAACTTGATTTTTTGACACTTGACCTTATAATGGTGACGCTCAAGTGATTTTTGTTAATTTTGGTAAAAAGCATCTTGCATGAATTATATTCTATTTGATGGCCCACGAAGGAAACATTTATTGCCCTTTACATTTACTCGGCCTGTAGCGGAAATACGGGTAGGTATAATGACCTTGCGTGAGAAATGGGAGGCTTACTTGAATACTAGAACTTCTTCCCTAACGGAAGATTACCTGAGCGTAAAATACCCTCTTCATCTTGAAGCTATCAATCTATATATAGATGCATCCGTCTTGCCGACGCCTGCATTGATAGAGGCTGTCAACGCTTTGAATATAGGGGAGATGTTAGTCAAAAATGAACTCGTTATTGCGTATAGCGGTACTCATCCGGAGAGTTCGGAACAGCTTTCTGATTATATCAAAATTGAATTCACCGGCGATTTTCTCCAAATTCGGAATACGTGGGATATTTTTGATAAAAATGCGGAAATACTCCAGTCCGATTTTAATTTTCTGACTGAAGGCCGAAACAGCCAGCCCATATCTAAAACAAATCATTTA
>JBBSKR010000232.1:0-4817 GCA_038256135.1 Flavobacteriales bacterium
CTTTGTGTTTTTACCTTGGCCTCCCCAAAAACATTGTACAACTCACACGTTCCATCTGACAGGGTAACTACCAGCTCCTTATATTTTCCTTTAGCCAATACTCTTGAATTCGTGCCATAAACTTCAACATTTTTTGAGGTTGGAAGCGTTATGTTCAACCAAATGGAAACTACTTTATGGGCACTCAACTTATCGTTCGGATTTTCAAAATTAGGAACAAAATTAGCTTCAATCAATAGTGTTGATCCACTTGTACTAATCACTAAATCGAGATCTGTACTGTATTCCCCCTCCATCTCCGCTTCTACGGCAACCTCTTTTCCGCTACTAGTATTAAGATTGACTTCAAAGCAATTGGCCGTGTTGATTTGAATCAAGGTTATATCATCGGCCAAAAACATTCTATGCACCTTCTTTTGTGCCTGTAAATTAAACGAGAACAGGAGTATGCAAAAAATAATAGGGATTCTCAAATCAATACTATTAAAAAACGCCCCTAAAGGCGTTTTCATTATGACTGCATGTTTTTAGCTTCAATGCTAAGTGTCGCATGGGGCACCAGTTTTAAGCGTTCCTTATTAATAAGTTTTCCTGTAACACGGCAAATACCGTAGGTTTTATTTTCAATTCGTAATAGGGCATTCTTGAGGTCACGAATAAATTTTTCCTGCCGTATGGCCAATTGGGTGTTCGCCTCTTTGCTCATGGTTTCAGATCCTTCCTCAAATGCCTTAAAGGTTGGGGACGTATCATCGGTCCCATTATTCCCATCATTCATGTAGGCACTTTTTAAAAGTTCTAAATGACTTTTCGCCTTTACTATTTTTACTTCGATCAATTCTTTGAACTCTGCCAAATCTTTGTCAGAATATCTTACTTTTAAATCTTCTGCCATCTTTTAATATTTTTCAATAAACAATTTTGTCTTCACTTCATCGAACGCAATTTCCATCCCTTCGTCCAATTTTTCTTCAAAACTCAATACCGCCGTTAACGTTTCAGTTTTGATATATTCGATATTATTCTGTACGGCTCCTTCAACAAAACCGTCCTTTAATATTTTTATCGCAATTTTATCAGTAACATCAAAACCAGAATCCTTTCTAATATTCTGAATTCTATTCACCAATTCCCTGGCGATACCCTCATTTCTTAAATCCTCATTAATAGTAACATCCAATGCTACGGTCAACTTACCGGATGTTGCCACCAACCACCCTTCAATATCTTGGGAACTGATTTCTACATCTTGTAACTGTAAATTAATACTTTTATTTTCTATTTGAATAGTTAATTCGCCATTCTGTTCAATTTTTTGGATATCATCTTGGGAAAAAGCACTTACTACTTGAGCAATTTTCTTCATATCCTTGCCGAATTTTGGACCTAATGACTTGAAATTAGGCTTGATACGTTTGACCAGTATCCCCGATGCATCATCCAATAATTGAATCTCCTTAACATTGACCTCCGACCTTATTAATTCTGATACCGCCTCGATATCATGCCTATCCTTTTCATCCAATACTGGAATCATAATTTTTTGTAAGGGTTGGCGAACCTTTATTTTTTCTTTTTGGCGAATGGAAAGCACCAATGATGAAATAACCTGTGCTTTCTGCATTTTAACTTCCAAACCTTTATTGATCAAGGATTCATCCGCCACCGGAAAATCTGCCAAATGTACGCTTTCAAATGCCTCCTTATTGGTTGCCCTATTAAGATCCAGGTACAATCTATCCATAAAAAAAGGAGCTACCGGTGCAGACAATTTAGCTACGGTTTCCAAACAGGTGTACAAGGTCTGATAAGCCGCAATTTTATCCTGCCCGTAATCCCCTTTCCAAAAACGTCTTCTACATAAACGTACATACCAATTGCTCAAGTTCTCGAGAACAAACTCAGAAATTGCCCTGGTAGCTCGTGTTGCCTCGTACTCCTCATAAGCTGTATCCACTGTTTTAATAAGTGAATTCAATTCTGAAAGAATCCAGCGATCAATCTCTGGACGGTCGTTGATCGGCACATCTTTTTCAGAATAGGAAAAGGAATCTATATTGGCATATAACCCTAAGAAGGAATAGGTATTATATAAGGTTCCAAAAAACTTGCGCTTGACCTCGACGATTCCTTCTGTATCAAATTTAAGGTTATCCCAAGGATTTGCATTGCTGATCATGTACCAACGGGTAGCATCGGCACCATGCTCGTTCATGGTCTCAAAAGGATCAACGGCGTTGCCCAAACGTTTGGACATTTTTTTTCCTTCCTTATCCAAAACCAGTCCGTTAGAAACCACATTTTTATAAGCAACGGAGTCAAAGACCATGGTTGCAATTGCGTGCAAGGTATAGAACCAACCACGTGTTTGATCTACGCCTTCTGCAATAAAATCTGCAGGAAAGGTCTTTCCTTCATCGATCAGCTCCTTATTTTCAAATGGGTAATGCCATTGTGCATACGGCATGGAACCACTATCAAACCAAACATCTATAAGGTCATTTTCTCGCTTCATGGGTTTGCCAGAAGGTGAAACCAATATGATTTGATCTACGATGTTCTTATGAAGGTCTACTTTATCATAATTGGACTCGGACATATCGCCCACGGTAAAATCAGAAAAAATATCTTTTTCCGAAATACCGGCTTCCACGGCCTTTGCCATTTCTTCTTTCAACTCAGCTACAGAACCCACAATAATTTCTTCCTTACCATCTTCAGATCTCCAAATTGGTAATGGTATTCCCCAATACCTTGATCTGGACAAATTCCAATCATTGGCATTGGCCAACCAATTTCCAAATCTGCCTTCTCCAGTCGCTTTTGGTTTCCAATTAATACTTTCGTTCAACTGGAACATCCGGTCCTTAACATCCGTTACCTTAATAAACCAAGAGTCTAATGGGTAATATAATATAGGCTTATCGGTACGCCAACAGTTTGGATAACTATGAACGTATTTTTCAACCTTAAATGCCTTGTTTTCTTCCTTAAGTTTTATCGCTATTTCAACATCAACGGAACGTTCTGGCGCTTCTCCTTCGTCATAATATTCATTCTTTACATATTTACCGCCCAATTCCTTTAATTCTGGCCTAAATTTACCCTGTAAATCAACGAGAGGAACCAAGTTTCCATTCTCATCCAGTACCAACATGGCTGGTATTTCTGGGACTGCCTGCTTGGCCACCAAGGCATCGTCCGCCCCAAAAGTCGGTGCCGTATGTACGATTCCCGTACCATCTTCGGTAGTCACAAAATCACCTGCAATGATCCGAAAGGCATTCTCTGCATTCTCATAGGGAAGCACGTAATCCAGTAATTGTTCGTACCGGATATTCAATAAATCCTTCCCCTTAAATTCCTTTACCACAAAAAATGGAATGGTTTTGTCACCGGACTTATACGTTAACAACTCCGACTTTTCAACTACCTGCTCAAACTTTCCAGCAAATTGTTTTCCTACCAGGTTTTTAGCTAGGATGACATTCATTGGTTCGAACGTATACTGGTTATAAGTCTCTACCAACACATAGTCCATTTTGGTTCCAACGGTCAATGCTGTGTTCGATGGCAATGTCCATGGCGTGGTGGTCCACGCCAGAAAATATATCGTTCCCTCGTTCTGTAAAAATTCTGGCAACGTTTCTTCTACCGCCTTGAACTGTGCCGTAACCGTAGTATCGGTAACATCTTGATAGGTTCCCGGTTGATTTAGCTCATGAGAACTTAAACCTGTGCCCGCTTTTGGGGAATACGGCTGAATCGTATACCCTTTATAGATCAAACCTTTAGAATAGATTTGTTTCAACAACCACCAAACCGTCTCCATGTATTTGGACTTATAGGTAATATAGGGGTCCTCCATATCTACCCAGTAACCTACTTGTTCCGTCATTGTGTTCCAGACATCGGTATACCGCATAACTGCTTTCTTACATGCAGCATTATACTCCTCAACGGATATTTTAACACCAATATCCTCTTTTGTAATACCAAGTTCTTTTTCAACTCCCAATTCAATTGGTAGGCCATGTGTGTCCCAACCCGCCTTCCGTTTCACTTGATAGCCCTTCATGGTCTTGTACCTCGGGAATATATCCTTGATCGTACGTGCCATGACATGATGTATACCGGGCATACCGTTCGCTGAAGGAGGACCTTCATAAAACACATAGCTATCCTTTCCATCGCGGGAAGAAATACTTTTTTCAAAAATGGCATGTGTTGACCAGTAGTCAAGAATCTCTTCTGCAACCTTTGGTAAATTCAACCCCTGATATTCTGCGAACTTCATACGAATGCTTCTGGTTCTGGAATTTAAAGGCTGCAAAATTATAAAATTTAGATTTAAAATGAAGCTATTGATAGCATTGAAATACCAATAACATTCTAATACTTGTATTTAAAGGCCGTTCAACGTCTATAACCAGGTTTGACCCGTATATGCTGTTACACATAACCACAAAAGTAACACAATGAAAAAAGTAATTTTAGCATCGTTAGCCATACTAGCACTGAGCATTTCTTTCTCTTGCAGGGATAGTGCTGACAAAGCAAAAAATGCTACTGAAGAAGCAGGTAAGGCATTAGAAGAGGCCGGGGAGGAATTTAAAGAAGCCGGTAAGGCTTTAGAGGAAGCTGGCGAAGATGCCTTGGATGCTGCAAAGCAGGCTAGTAAAAACGCTATGGAGGCAGCTGAGGATGCTGCAGAATCCGTAAAAAAAGCTGGTGAAAAAACGATGGATGCGGCCAAGGAAACTGGTGAGGATATTAAAAAAGCAACTAAAGAGGCTGCTGATAGTATAGCTAAAAAA
>JBBSKR010000233.1:0-4776 GCA_038256135.1 Flavobacteriales bacterium
GTTTCAAAATTCCTGGTAGCTTCTTGAAATTCTCAAAGTGATGACCAAGGTGGGGTCTGATTGTTTTGATAATTATTTATAAATGGGACTTTAGGGTCCGTTTTAACGCGTAAAGCACTCATCCGGCTTTCCTCATAAACTCCCAATAAGTAATCGATCTCATATAAAGTCGGAGCCTTTTGATCCGTTTCTTTTGCAAGTTGGGCCGCTCTTGGACTTGCAACAAAAAAATGGACAATTAGATAAGAGTTATGCTGCTACATTTTGATTATACATTTCTAGTTCAAATTCTTTAATAGTTTTATACCCCAAAGTGGAGTGTATTCTTCGTCTATTATACCATGTTTCGATCCATTGAAAAACAGATAGCTCTGCTTCAGATCTTAGGCTGTAATTGTGTTTATATACCCATTCTACTTTCAAACTCTTAAAGAATGATTCAGCTACAGCATTATCCCAACAGTTACCTTTTCTGCTCATACTTTGTTTTACCGATCCATTATAGCTTTTTAGAATATTGGTAAATTTATAACTAGCATATTGAGAACCTCTATCTGAGTGAAAAATGAGTTGTTCTGTAATTACATTAGATTTTATAGCCATATGCCATGCAGGAATAACGGTATCCTGTGTTGTTAAATTATCGCTCATAGACCAGCCAACGATTTTTCTACTGAACAAATCAATAATAACAGTTAAATACATCCAACCCTGTTTGGTTTGAATATAGGTGATGTCCGATACCCAGACCTGGTTGCCCCCAAAAACCTTAAAGTCCTGGTTAAGGATATTGGGTGCTATGGGGTAGTTGTGTTTGCTGTTTGTAGTAATCTTGAATTTACGTTTCCTTCTGGCAAACAGATTATTGACCCTCATTATCCTAGCTACCCTGGGTCTTGAGACACGATGACCTCTTTTTAACAATTCCGCTTTAACTCTAGGAGCGCCATAACTCCCAAAGCTACCTTCGAAAATATCACGGATAGCCGTCGTTATGACCTCATTTTCAGACCATCTTTTGGATGGACCCCGTCCTAACCAATTGTAATACCCACTTTTACTTATCTTGAACATTTTGCACATCTTCTCAACTGGAAATTTAAATTTATGGTGTTTTACAAACCTATATTTCTCCAGTCTCCCTAGGAGAAGATGGCTATTGCCTTTTTTAGGATGTCGCGCTCTAGTTCGGCATTCCTTAACCTTTTCTTCAACTCGGCTATTTCTTTTTGTTCATCGGTCAATTTGGGGTTGCCCTTGCCTGGGAAACTATTCTTGCCATATGAATTAGATTCCTTCCGCCAGCGGCTCAATACAGAGGTAGGTATGTCCAGTTCTCTGCATATTTCCACAACGCTACCACGAGCATAGCTCAACTCAATAGCCTTTTCCTTAAAATCTACGGTGTAATTCCTTTTTTCTCTTGACATTTTTCAAAGTTGATTTTAAAGGCAAACACGCTCTTAACTTTATGTCCAGTTAAATATAGTAAGTCCAATATATCCGCTACTTTATATTTGGCCACCATTACTTTGCGAACAAAGTATCCAACGGACTCAACTTGGCCGAACTCCCCGTGTCGGCCACATGCAAGTACACCATCGTAGTCTCGATACGGGCATGCCCCAGCAGCTCCTTCAGCACCATGATGTTGAGCCCGTCCTCAAGCAGATGCGTAGCGTAGGAATGTCGCAGCGTGTGGGCGGTGAACTTCTTTTTCGTGTTTACCTTGGAACGGCATTCCTTGATCACCCATTGGATGCCCGCGGCGGTAAGCGGCCCTACCGCCCCGTCCTTTGTGACCTGACCGTTGAAAACGTGTTTTACGGGGTTCTCGGTGCTGAAATAGGCTTTTAGCACACGGGCAAGGTGCGGGCTCAGGGGACCGTAACGGTCCGCCTTTCCCTTCCGCTTTTTTATAAGGACCGTTTTACGGTCGAAATCGATATCCGCCCGTAGCAGGTCGCACAGTTCATAGCTGCGAAGGCCACAACCGTAGAGCATGGCCAACTTTTTAGCTCGGAAATAGTGCCAAAGGCTAGTCGAGTGGATGGCTTCGCCATCAAATGACGGAGTGCACCCCTCACACCATCGGTACGTACGGGTCTCGCCCGCCTGAATGACGGAGTCGGGCAGGTATACGGCGGTTCGTAAATCATCACACCAAAGCTCTTTTCACCTTTCGCACTATCTTATTATTTTAGGCATAGGCTACCATTAGTGCCACTGTGCGAATTTTGAAGAGAAATACGTTCGGTCCTTACCCGTGAGGCCTCAAGGGAACTGCCCTAGCTCGTTTATCCTACTTTATCCTCCCAGACTGGAAAGCTATTCTTTAAAAGTAGTAACCAATGTCTCAGGATTTTTCATTGTTTTCACTGTTCTATTACCCAGCATGAGGAGTATCCCTGTAATAGGCAGCAGTACTCCGACAAATGATAAAAGCATTAAGGACAAGGTAGCCAAACTCCTTTTCCTACCACGCTCAATAAGTTTGTTCATCCATTTTCTGAACAAGATATAAATGGTTACGGTGCCTAGGATTCCGAATAGATATGGAATCGACTCCCATAGAACGGCAGCTGACGATAACAATATCAATAGAATTACGAATATCTATCTAATACTCGCCGCTGAAATTGATTTTTCCATGAGCTTTTTTATAGAATTTTCGAAAGCTTTACCTACATTGAAGTAATTTTTAACAACGCCAGATACTTTGCGAACCGAAGTATAAACTCAATATTTATAAATTCCTGTTCTAGATGCGATTTATTAGTCGTTGATTAGCTATGGTAATTGAACTTACAGTAATTATTTTGCTGTTCTGAAAGTGAAAATTATGATTTATTAAGGTTATCTTTTAGCATACACAGCACACCGATTTCGTCTCTTGAAAGGTTTTTGGCCTCCTTGAGCAGCTTTTGGATTTCCTTCTCAAAGTAGTTTAATGTACGCCCATCAATATAAGTATCCAAAATCCTGGGGTCAATATAGGAACTCCTTGCAACTGAAGGTGTATTTCCCAATCGTTCCGAGACTCTGTTAACAGCTTCCTTTATGTTCTTGTCCATTACTTTTTGCTCCCTTTTGTCCACCGCTCCCAATTCGTTGAGTGCTATTGCTGCAATCATTGTCCCGGCCCAGGTCCTAAAATCCTTGGCAGAAAAATCTTCGCCCATAACCTCATGGATATAGTTGTTCAGGTCCTGACTCTTAACGTCCACAACACTTCCATCTTCGTCAAGGTATTTGAAAATTTCGTAGCCGGGCAAATCGTCTATCTCTTGGACAATCGTTGCCAGTTTGCGGTTAACTACATGCTTTTCCTGCTCTTGCCCGGACTTACCATTGTATTTAAAAATCAATTCATCACCCTGTATTGTCAAATGTTTGCTCCGTATTGTGGTCAGTCCGTAGGACTTATTCTCTTTAGAATACGTCTCGTTACCGGCACGGAAGAAAGCAGCTTCCAACAACCGTAACATCGTCGCCATGACTTTTTCCCGTGTAAGTTCTGACTTACGGAGATGTTGACCCGTTACCCTTCGCATATGTTCCAATCGATTCGCGAATTCTATTATTCTATCATATTTTTTTGCGTTCTGTCGTGCTATGAAATCTGGATGATAAATATATTGTTTCCGATCTTTCGCATCCCTGCCTGTAACCAGTAGGTCCGAAGATTTTTTTTCATCGATTTCCACGTTTGTCCAAGCGGGAGGGATTATCAGCGAATTGAACCAGACCTTTAGTTCCTTGTCCGTTATGGTTGACCCATCCCCATATTGAAACGTAAATCCTTTACCATGCTTTTTTCTATAATACAAAACGAATATTAGTGTTAGTGATTAGTTCAAAATTTTATAATAAAATTGAATCCTTAGTCTTGCTTAATCGTTTACTCTGAACAACGAGTGAACTAAACTTATAAACTTAAGCTCTACAACCACATCGTACTTAGTATTAAGTTCAATAGTGCTAACGTACGATTATCGACATATCTACCCTACGTGCCTGCTGCTCTGTAGAGGATTTATCCTCTCCTCTAAACGATACAAAAATCCTATCAGAGGATATGCCCTTTTGTAAAAACGCTTTTTCAACGGACTCCGCCCTACGCATGGATAACTGTTTATTGTAACTAACCTTTCCCAAAGGACTTGCCCATCCTTCCAACAAGACTTTCGATTCTGGGTACTCGTTCAAAATCCCAAATAAATCCTCTATATCGCGTGTATATAATGAATCTAATTCCGCTGAATTATTTGCAAAAAGTACTTTTTGTTTAAAATAAGACCTGTTTGGCGAAATTGCCTTTGCGGTATCCAATGTCACTTTGAACATCATTTTTCTTTCCAAACTATCCAATTGGCGTCTTACGGTTCCAAATTTATCGTTAAAGACCCTTAAACTGTCCATGATATGATTTTCTTGGAAATCAGAAATATTATTTAGTTCCAATTTCTTAAGGGAATCTATTTCATTCTGCAGGGCCTTGATTTTCCTTTTGTTAGAGGGAATTATCATCATCTTACTTCCTTGATTCGACGGATAACTGGGCGTGCTGTTGGAGCTGCCAGGCAAAATGTACGTTGAGTTATCCTTGCCTGTAGAACTGGCTGTAGTTCCATAATTATCCAAATCATCTATCCGTTGGTTTAAGTATCTAAGTTCTCTCAAAATGTGCACATTTTGATCTGGGTTCAAAAAAGCAGATCTTGCTCCCGAACTCTCCTTTTGTTTTTTCCTTAAGTCATCCAAATATCGTTGGGA
>JBBSKR010000234.1:0-4763 GCA_038256135.1 Flavobacteriales bacterium
CAGCGATTTACCCTATTGCTTTTTAATGCCTTATTTGACCAAGCCACAGATGCCGAAAAAGCACTTGTGGACCTTGAGGCATTATTTCGTACCATAAGAGATATCGCCTGTCCAGAAATTAAAGGCAAACCCTGTAAGACCCGGCAAGACTTTACACTCGTCATTCCTGATTTATTTTGCAGTTTAAAAAAGGATGCCACCACTATCTATGAAAACGATCCTGCCGCTCATTCCATTGAAGAGGTCTATCTAGCCTATCCCGGTTTTTTTGCCATCGCTATTTATAGAATGGCGAGGGAGTTTCATACATTAGGACTGCCGCTCATACCGCGACTCATGACAGAATATGCCCATCAGCTTACAGGAATCGATATTCATCCAGGGGCGCAAATTGGAAGCTCTTTTTTTATCGATCATGGCACAGGTGTTGTTATTGGAGAAACGACCGAAATACACGATAATGTTAAAATATATCAAGGTGTTACTCTAGGGGCACTTAAAGTGCAAAAGCAACTCAAGAGTATCAAAAGGCACCCAACCATTGAACAAAATGTGATCATTTATGCCAATGCCTCTATTTTGGGCGGTAAGACTGTGATAGGAGAAAACAGCATCATTGGCGGTAACACATGGTTGACTGCTTCTGTGCCAAAAGATTCTATCGTTATGCATACGCAGGCAGTAAAGATAACTTCCAAAAACAGACCTTTATAATGACTAAAACGATTCTAGACCAAATAGGAAATACGCCACTGGTGAAGTCGATGGTATTGAATACAAACCCCAATGTGAGTCTGTACTTTAAACTCGAAGGGAATAATCCTGGAGGAAGCGTCAAAGATAGGGCAGCCTACAATATGATAAAGAATGCGCTAGATAGAGGAGATATCAATACCAACTCAAAACTCATTGAAGCGACTAGCGGAAATACAGGTATTGCACTTGCGATGATTGCTGGAATATTTAAATTGGATATCGAACTCGTCATGCCAGATAACGCTACGAAAGAACGCGTTCAGACCATGAAAGCGTACGGCGCTAAAGTGACTTTAAACACAGATGGGATAGAAGGTGCCCGTGATTATGCCATTGCAAAAGTGGAAAACGAAGGCTATTACTCCTTTAATCAATTTGCAAATGACGACAACTGGAAAGCACATTATAAAACCACAGGTCCCGAAATATGGAGAGATACGGATGGCAAAGTGACCCACTTCGTATCGTCTATGGGCACTACGGGAACCATTATGGGTACTTCCACCTATTTAAAAGAACAGAACAAGAACATTCAGATTGTAGGTGTGCAGCCTACAGATGGTTCTAGTATCCCTGGCATACGCAAATGGCCAGAGGCGTATTTGCCTAAAATATTTGACGCGTCCAAAGTAGACAGAGTTCTTGAAGTCAGCAGTGAAGAAGCTGTGGCAATGACCAGACGCTTGGCAAAGGAAGAAGGCATATTTGCAGGTATGAGCAGCGGAGGTGCTACTACAGCCGCTTTAAGATTGGCCAATGAATTACAAAGCGGCGTTATCGTGAGTATTATATGTGACCGTGGTGATCGGTATCTGTCGTCCGATCTTTTTGAATAAATGAAGTTGCTTCTAATTTTTTTAGTGCTTTCTTTGATTTGCCTTCATTTCCCGAAACAACTCTTTAAACAAACCGCGAGCGATCAATAATTTCATGATCTCGTTGGTACCTGCATAAATTCTGGCGACTCTGTTATCCGCATACATACGGGCAATCGGGTAATCCCACATATAACCATATCCTCCAAATAACTGGAGGCATTCATCGACTACTTTACCGTGCATGTCTGTTGCTGAATACTTCGCCATTGAAGCGCTTTCCGCAGTGAGCTTGTGATCTGATAATAATAATGTACAGCGATCTAAAAAAGCCTGATGCACTTGTAATTGTGTGGCACATTCGGCTAATTTAAATTGAGTGTTTTGGAACCCTGCAATGGGTTGCTTAAAAGCAGTTCTTGTAGATGTATATGCAATCGTTTTTTCTATGGCGCCTTCCGCCCCACCAATAGCATTCAGCGCTACGGTTAAACGCTCTCTTGCCAATTCGGTCATCATTATTTTGAAACCTGACCCTTCGTCTCCCAGTAAATTTTCTTTGGGAACTTTGACGTTGTCAAAAAACAATTCACAGGTATCCTGCGCTTTCATACCTATTTTCTTGAAAGGTATTCCTTTTTCAAAACCTTCATAAGCACTTTCCATAATCAATAAAGAGACACCTTCTTCGGCTGTTCCCATGTTTGTTTTTACAGCTACTATAGACATATCACTCATATAACCGTTGGTGATAAAGGTTTTCTGTCCGTTTACCACATAATGGTCTCCTTTATCTACCGCGTTTGTTTTGATAGCCTTAAGATCACTGCCACAGTTAGGTTCGGTCATGCCAAGGGATGTGATCATTTTTCCAGTGGCCATTTTAGGTAGATATTTTTGCTTTTGAGCTTCGGTACCATACTTTAAAAGATAGGGAGCAATAATATCTGAATGTAATGAAAAACCGGGGCCAGTGACGCCTTCTTTTGCCAATTCCTCAATGAATAAGGCGCTAAAGCTAAAATCCAAACCACTGCCACCATATTCTGCGGGCATATCAATACATAGCAATCCCAATTCTCCTGCACGTTCCCAGATATCTCGGCTGACCATACCATTTTTTTCCCATGCGTCCGTCTTATCGATTATTTCATTCTTGATGAAATCCTGAATCATTTGTTGCATCATTTTATGTTCTTCTGATGCGTATATTTCGCGTTCTATTAAAACAGTTTGTAACATAGTGGCTTGTCTTTTGATGTGTGCCCTATAAAATTACAACTTTATCTTTGTATTTGTTATTAATAGGATGATTCATGAGGACTATAAAAAGCATTTATAATTGGGAATGGATTTTCTGAAGTTGGAAAGGCCTTGGTTAGCTTTGTGACTCACAAATTATAAAGGGCGCTAGATACAAACATGCGCCTACGACGGTTTTCCATTTGGACGGAATTTCAACTGGATGATTATTACGAGTGGAATGCAATGGAGCG
Organism: Flavobacteriales bacterium; assembly: GCA_038256135.1. Taxonomy (GTDB): domain Bacteria; phylum Bacteroidota; class Bacteroidia; order Flavobacteriales; family Flavobacteriaceae; genus Maribacter. The sequence continues at coordinate 3,068 of JBBSKR010000234.1, forward strand.
TGGCAATCTTAACTTTAAGTTGAAGTGAAAGTTATGATGAAGTTGAATTTTTGTTGGTGGAAAACACCAAAAAATGGCGGAAACAAAAGACTATTTTTGCATGGAGCTTACTGAAAATTTATTGTTTTAAGGATTGTGAATTAATGGTAAGCTTGGTGTTTTGAAATTATGTAGCGGAATTGCGCTCGTTACATCTTTAAATCCGTCTGTAAGTTTTCATTTATTTGCTTCCATCCTGTGTAATTAATGTGATGCTTTTGGCTAAACTTTAATATAGTGCCCAGCAGTAGCACTCTCCAAATTGATTATTTTTGCCGCGTCTAACTACGAAGAAATGATGCTCGATATATTTATTGCCATGCTCTGGAGCATTTCCCCTATTGGGGAAGCGAAGGTTGGTATACCTTATGCCCTATTGAATGGTGTAAATATATATTTGACCTTCCTTTTGTGCTTTTTGGCTAATGTGCTTGTCTTTCCTATCATGATGTTTTTTCTTAATGTTATAAACCGATATTTTTTTAAATGGTATCATTATAAAAAGGTGGCAATTTTTGTGGCTCGTCGGGCTAAAGCGGGTGCTGGAAAAAATGTAAAGAAATACGGTTTTTGGGGGCTTATAATTTTTGTGCTGATTCCGCTTCCAGGAACTGGGGTTTACGCGGGTACAATTGCGGCCTATCTTTTTGGGTTGGAACGGAAACAGGCATTTTTGGCAAATGTTATAGGAATCTTCTTTTCGTGCGTTATTGTATGGATCACCACGTTAGCGGCTATGGAAGGATTTAATGAGTGAAAATATGATTTTAAAAAGATTCTGGATCGGATGCCATAATGGACAAAATGCCAATCTGTGGCTCCCTCATTGCACGAAGTATCTAGGAAGTATCAGTGAGTAACTAAGGAGTAATTAAGGAGTAATTAAGGAGAAGTTGACCGCCAAAATTAAAGGGTAATGTCTCTTTCTGTACATAAAAAGCATTTGCAGTTTAATTATCCGCTTAGTCCAATACAATCACTTCGCTCTTTAAGATCCACTTTCCATCGACCTGTGCACTGCGTGTGACTGTAATTTTATTGGGTCCTGTTTTTTTAAAAACGTCAATAAGGTTGAGATTTTTGTGGACGGTGGTGTTTATTACCACAGGCTCGGTCAATAACTTACCATTGGTGGCATCGAAGACAAGGAGGCTCTTGCTCGTGGGTTTCAAATCCCAAAAACCAATCTCGTCTGCGCCGTCGCTGTTAAGATCTTTCAAATTCTCCAATTGTGATTTGTACGCACCATCAATCGTTATGGCCTTCAATTCCTTACTGCTAAAGGTAATGACGCTATTGCAGCCTCCTTTACATTCTACCACATCGCCGCTTTGGGCCTCCGTTTTTGTAGCGGCGATTAGTTCTGGAGAAATCACAGTCGCGTAATCTGATAAGCCGTCGCCATTAAAATCGCCGAACAATTGCCTCTTATTCCTGATTGAGGCATTGGTCTCGCGAGCACTGGGAAAAACGGCCGCATCCAGATCTTTAGCATTTTCAGCAACGCCTTCCCGTAGTATTTTAAAAGCACCATTTTTATAGAGCATGGAGAGATACGAAGGGTAATCTGCTTCGATGCCCTTGTAGTTCACGTGTTTGGTAAACGTCACTAAAAAAGTTCCCTCCTCTTTTGTGATTTCTAGTTGGTCATTTAAAA
>JBBSKR010000235.1:0-4760 GCA_038256135.1 Flavobacteriales bacterium
CGTTACTTCAATGATAATAATATAGTGAACCAAACCAGGATTTGCTTTTTGAGCGTGATATTTGAGGGAATACCAGCTTCAATACAATCTTAAAAATATACTCATTGCTGGGGTAATGAATCAATTCCAAAATGATGTACAGCAAAATCAAATTTTAATAGGACTTTTTAAATATCCACAAAAACAATAACAATTGTTATATTTTATGTTAAGGTTAACATTATACCTCAGCCTCACTACTTATTTTTAGGGCTTTGAATTAAAATGATTTCCGTTTAATGAATTTTTAGAATTCTGCCCGTGGGTGTATTTCATTTGACTCAACAATAAAAAGAACCAAAACATACCTAGATTTTGTGAAATGATTCATAACTAATCTGTAAATCAATCAAATCGTTGATTGGTGAATTGCATCCTGCCTGTAGGCAAGCAGTTCTAACCTTTAAAAACCAAATAAAAATTACCAGATGAAAAGAAGAGATTTCGTACAGTATGCCGGGTTTGGAGCCGGAGCATTGATGATGCCATCATTGTTACTAGGAAATGACATCCCAACAGAGGCTTTACTGGAACCAGGTATGGACACCATGGTCAAAAAGAAAATGGCAGATGTAGCATTAAACACAGCCAAATCTATGGGGGCTACCTATGCTGATGCCAGAATTGGGAGGTATTTGAACCAATATGTATTTACCCGTGAGGATAAAGTGCAAAATGTAGTAAATACCGAGTCCTTTGGTATCGGTATTCGTGTAATCGCTAATGGGACTTGGGGTTTTGCTTCCACCAATAGTGTTACAGAAGATGGAATAAAAAAAGCTACGGAACAAGCCGTTGCCATCGCAAAGGCAAATTCAAAAATACAAAAGGAACCTATTAAATTGGCACCTGTTAACGCATACGGTGAAGTTTCATGGAAAACACCCATTATAAAGGATTTTAAGGACGTACCAGTTTCGGAAAAAGTGGATTTATTGCTGAGCGCTAATGCAGCTGCGATGGATAACGGCGCCAACTTTGTAAACTCTGCCTTGTTCATGGTCAATGAGCAAAAATATTTCGCATCTACCGATGGATCATATATTGATCAAGACATTCACCGCTTGTGGCCTACTTTTACGGTAACAGCCGTTGACCGAGCTGGCGGTAATTTTAAATCGAGACAGGCCATGAGTGCTCCTGTAGGAATGGGTTATGAATATATGGACGGTCTGGAATCGGAGAAATTAGAAGGTCCTGCCGGACTTCGATTATATCGAAACAGTTATGATATGGTTGAAGATGCTACAATTGCAGCACAACAGGCCAAGGAAAAATTAACGGCAAAATCAGTTGATGCCGGTAAATATGATTTGGTTTTGGAGCCTAACCATTTAGGGTTGACCATTCATGAATCTGTAGGTCACCCACTGGAATTAGATCGTGTTTTAGGATATGAAGCCAACTATGCCGGAACCAGTTTCGCTTCGTTGGATAAATTAGAATCAGGAAATTTTAACTACGGTAGCGATGTGGTCAACCTAGTAGCGGATAAGACACAGGTTGGTTCTTTGGGTGCAGTAGGTTATGATGATGAAGGTGTAAAAACCAAAAAGTGGGATTTGGTGCGCAATGGAATTCTGACAAATTTTCAGGCCATACGCGATCAAGTTCATATGATCGATCAAAATGAGTCCCATGGTTGTTGTTATGCCCAAAGTTGGGACGATGTGCAATTTCAGCGCATGCCCAATGTTTCCTTGGAGCCGGGCAAAGAGAAGTATTCGATATCAGAAATGATAAAGGATGTTGAAAAGGGAATTTATATTGCCGGTCGTGGATCATATTCTATAGATCAGCAACGCTATAATTTCCAATTTGGCGGAACTGTGTTCTATGAAATAAAGAATGGTGAGATTGTAGGTATGTTGGAAGATGTAGCCTACCAATCCAATACCCAGGAATTTTGGAATTCTTGTGTCAAGATCTGTGATGAAGATGATTACCGTTTGTTCGGGACTTTCTTTGATGGAAAAGGGCAGCCCTCACAGGCTAGTGCGGTATCTCATGGCAGTTCAACTGCTAGGTTTAATGATGTAAACGTAATCAATACTGGTAGAACCATTTAATTAGGTTTGACCCAACTAAAAAAGAATGACCATGGCAATATATACAAAAGAAGAAGCAAGGAAAATTTTGGAAAAGGCCTTACGTTTTTCCAAGGCGGATACCTGCGAGATTAATTTAAACGGCTCAAACAGTGGTAACATACGATATGCCAGAAATACGGTTTCCACATCAGGATATAGCTCCAACCAAAACCTAGCTGTACAGTCCAGTTTTGGTAAAAAATCAGGTACGGCCACCATAGATGAATTTGATGATGCATCCCTTGAAAAAGTGGTAAGAAGATCGGAAGAATTGGCCAATCTATCTCCTGAGAATCCTGAGTTTATGGAACCATTGGGGTCACAAACTTACGATGAATCCATTAGTTTCAATGAAGCTACTGCCAATGTTTCTCCAGAATATAGGGCGCAAGTAGCTAGTAGTAGTATTGAACCTGCAGCTGCAAATGATGTTACTGCGGCAGGCTATTTTAATGATTCTGCAGGTTTCAGTGCAATGATCAATTCAAAGGGACTATTTGCCTACAATAAAGCAACCAATACAGACTTTACGGTAACCATGAGAACCAATGACGGTACAGGCTCTGGATGGGTTTCGAGGGATTTTAATGATGTAGGTAAATTTGATTCCGGTGCGGCTTCAAAAACGGCCATTGAAAAAGCGGTTTTATCCAAAGAAGCAAAGGCGATAGAACCTGGTAAGTACACGGTTATTTTAGAACCAGCTGCGGCATCTGATCTCTTAGGTAATATGTTCAGGTCATTGGATGCGCGCTCTGCGGATGAAGGTAGAAGTTTTATGTCTGCGGCTGATGGTGGTAATAGGTTAGGACAGAAGATAGTGGATGAACGTGTAAATATATGGTCAGACCCCTTGAATCCCGAAGTTCCTACATCGACTTGGAATGGAGAAGGCCAGCCTTTAAAGAAAACTTCTTGGTTCGAAAACGGAGTGGTTAAAAATTTAGCCTATAGTAGGTATTGGGCAGAACAAAAAGGAGTTGACCCCGTACCATTTCCGTCAAATATGATTATGTCAGGGGGAAATGCAAGTATAGAAGATTTGATAAAAGGAACCAAAAAAGGAATTTTGGTAACGCGTTTGTGGTATATACGAAGTGTAGATCCCCAAACCTTGTTATATACAGGGTTGACGAGAGATGGAACGTTCTACATTGAGAACGGTCAGATAAAATATCCTGTTAAGAATTTCAGGTTTAATGAAAGTCCGATCATAATGCTTAATAATTTGGAAACACTTGGAAAACAAGTTCGTATCGATGGAAACCTAATTCCATACATGAAGATTCGGGACTTCACATTTACCAGTCTATCTGATGCCGTATAAGTAATAAAACCGAAATTAAAACTGGTTGTATATGTAAAAGCATTACAGCCAGTTTTCATTTTAAAAGCTACGAACTAGTTTAAAATCAGTTCCTACCATTGAGCAACGATTTTTTCTTTACACGATTACAATATGAATCGGGAGATTGGGATGTAGATCAGCGTATGCCATCCAATCTATTGAATTCGTTGGTAGAGTATACTACGTTGAAAGTGGATACCCAAGAGAAAATAATCACCCTGGCCAGTGACGCTATTTTCAAAAGTCCGTTTTGTTATATCTCAGGTCATAAATTGGTGGAGTTTACCAAGAAAGAAAAGGAGAACTTTGAAAAGTATGTCCGTAATGGTGGTTTTGTCTTTGCGGATGATTGCAATCATGATATCGACGGCCTGTTTGCTAAATCGTTTGAGCGGCAAATGGAAGAAATATTTGGACCTGACCCATTAAAAAAATTACCTAACGACCACGAGATCTACTCCATATTTTTTGATTTTGAGGATGGTCCACCAACCACTTCCCAAGAACTGAATGGTTGGGGAGATGATTTGGTTCACGATTATTTAAAAGCCATAGAAATCAATGGAAGAATTGGTGTTCTTTACAGCAATAAGGACTATGGTTGCGAATGGGATTATGACTTTAGAAACAAGCGCTGGTACAAAATTGATAATACACGGTTTGGGGTCAATATCGTCCTGTATGCCCTTACCTCATAAATTACTTAGTATGGATAAAGAATTACAAAAAATTGCAGATGAAGTGGAACTACTTTCCAATAAATTGAAAGCTTTAAAGGCGGAAATTGGAAAAGTTATTATTGGACAGGAGGAAACGGTATCGCAACTTTTGATTGCTTTTTTGGCGGGTGGCCATGCCTTATTGGAAGGTGTACCGGGCTTGGCAAAAACATTAATGATCCGTACTTTGGCCAATGCGATAGACTTGAAATTTAAACGGATACAGTTTACACCAGATTTAATGCCTTCGGATATCATTGGCACCGAAATTTTGGAAGAAGACCATACAACGGGTAAAAAGTTCTTTAAATTCAACAAAGGGCCCATTTTTTCCAATATCATTTTGGCCGATGAGATAAACCGTACCCCACCCAAGACCCAAGCGGCCTTATTGGAAGCCATGCAAGAATTTGAGGTGACCTATGGGGATAAAACCTATGTACTGGATAAACCTTTCTTTATTCTGGCCACCCAGAACCCTATATAACAATCTGGGACTTTTGTGTTACCCGAAGCACAACAAGACCGATTTTTGCTCTTTATAAAAATAGGTTATCCAACACA
>JBBSKR010000236.1:0-4735 GCA_038256135.1 Flavobacteriales bacterium
AGTCCAGACAAAAGATATGTTCGCGAAAATGCCTTGGCAGGGGACAAGTATCAAGCCTCATTTACCTATATAGCAGACCAAAAGTTTAAATCTATCGGAATTTTAAATCTACCTTATTTTGAGGATAATTCCTTTAACGATTATGAGTTGAGGGAGTTTTTAATGCGTTTATCAGGAGTCTATCTCCTAATGCTGCTCACGGCCATTCTGTTTGCCTTTTTTATCTCCAAGTATATTACCCGATCTTTGGAAACTATTTCAGATATGATGGAACGTACGGATTTGAGTAAACAGAACAAGAAGATCTTTATAGAGAATCCTGGGGAGGAAATAGAGAAATTGATATCCGCTTACAATAGCATGATTGATGAATTGGGACATAGTGCCGCAAAATTGGCTAAAAGTGAACGTGAGCAGGCTTGGCGCGAAATGGCCAAGCAGGTGGCCCATGAGATTAAAAATCCGCTGACTCCTATGCGTTTGAGCGTACAAAATTTTGAACGTAAATTTGACCCAAAGGACACTAATATTGAGGGTAAGGTGAAGGAATATTCCAATACGCTCATACAGCAGATCGATACCTTGAGTAGTATAGCATCTGCATTTTCAAATTTTGCGGAAATGCCGGCACAACAGAACGAAACCTTGAATGTGGTTAAAATCGTAAAGCTGGCCTTGGATATTTTCAATGAGGATTATATTCATTTTATAGCAGATAAAGAAGAAATTATCGCCAAGTTGGATCGTACGCAATTGATACGGGTGGTAACCAATTTGGTAAAAAATGCCATACAGGCCGTGCCCGATGTGAAGTCGCCTAGGGTATTGGTTTCCGTTTCCTCAGAAGAGAATATGGTAAAAATTTCCGTTGCCGATAATGGGATTGGAATAGAAAAAGAAAACGAGGAAAAGATTTTTGAACCTAAGTTTACTACCAAAACCAGTGGCATGGGCCTTGGTTTAGGCATGGTAAAAAATATTGTGGAAACCTACAAAGGATCTATAAAGTTTACATCACAACCTGGCAAGGGAACGGTGTTTTGTGTAAAATTCCCAAAGGAAAACGTATAATAGAACAGTAATCAATTAAGATAAAATATTATGTCCTACACGACTATTCTCACTCAAAAAGAAGCAGCAACGGCAATCGTTACCATTAACCGTCCGAATAAATTAAATGCCTTAAACAAGGAAACGATTGGCGAATTGCACGAGGCTTTTAAAGATTTACAAAAAGACAAAAGCATAAAAGCCATCATTTTAACCGGTAGTGGCGAAAAGGCCTTTGTTGCCGGAGCCGATATTTCTGAATTTTCCGATTTTTCTGAAAAGGAGGGAAAAAAATTGTCAGCCAAAGGTCAAAAAAAACTATTCGATTTTATTGAAAACCTTTCCACACCGGTAATTGCTGCCATCAATGGTTTTGCTTTGGGAGGTGGTTTGGAACTGGCCATGGCCTGTCATTTTAGAGTGGCCAGTGATAATGCAAAAATGGGACTACCGGAAGTATCCTTAGGCTTGATCCCAGGGTATGGAGGCACCCAACGTCTACCGCAGTTGGTCGGTAAGGGGAGGGCTATGGAAATGATCATGACGGCCGGGATGATATCTGCGGAACAGGCACATTCCTACGGGTTGGTCAATCATGTGACCACTCAAGATGAGCTTATTCCCTTTTGCCATAAAATAATATCCAAGATTACGAATAACTCCTCCACAGCCATTTCTTATGCAATAAAAGCGGTAAATGCTGGTTTTAAGAATACTGTAAATGGTTATGAGCAGGAAATTGAAGCTTTTGGCGCCTGTTTTGGAACAGATGATTTTACTGAAGGTACTACCGCTTTTCTGGAAAAAAGAAAGGCGTCCTTTCCAGGTTCATGACGCAAACCAAACCGGATATGCTCAAACGTGGCACATGTATATTTCTGTTGTTTATTAGTGCTTTTGGCGCTATTGCCCAAGAAGAATCCGTAACCTACACGATAGGTGAAAAATTCAACGATAAATACCGGTATTCCAATATGCTGGCCATGGCAGATGATGGTAATGAAGGAATTGTAGTGGTACGTGCTTATTATACGGGAATCATACTTAGGCCAAAGGGATACTTTATTGAACATTATAATAAGGACTTAGAGCTTGTCTCTGAATATAATTATAAATTAAAGGGCGCAAACTTTATCAATGCCTATGTCCGTAACGGGCAGGTGTATCTTTTGTTTTTGGAGTATAGTTTTAAGAACAGCGCCTATGAATATGAAGTGCATAGAAGCCCTTATACCCAGTTTCAATTTACGAGGGAAACGATTTTATCCATTGTTTCCGAACCAGTAGAACAGCCTTTAGACCGAAATTTTTACAACCGGAATTTTTCTTCCGGTTTTACCACATCGGTTTTGTTCAACGATGAAAAATCGGCATTTGCCATTACTACCCACTACAAGAAGAGAAAGGTAGACCAACATACGATCCATGTGTTTGATGCTAATCTGACAAAATTGATGGAGCACGATTTTTCGGATGAGGTCGAAGAAAAGAACTATGCCTTTGAAAATATCACATTCTCGAGTGATTTACAGCAGGCCTATTTGGTGGGGAAGGCCTACTTTAAAAAGAAACGTTTCAACGCGACCGAGCGAAAATTTCAATATGAAATGGTTCGTATTTCCAAAAGCGATCACAGTGTACAATCGTTCTATACCGCTGGTAAGTTTCCAGAATCTTTAAAACCAATGTTTAAGGGTTCCGATTTATTATGTATCGGATTTTATGCGGATCGAAAGGATAATCGCTATAATGGAATTTCCTACTTCAAATTGAATCCACTTTCTTTGGAAATCGAAACAAGCAAGTTCAATCCATTTTCAGAACAATTTATGATGGATAAATTTGGGAGGGAAGATGACAAGGCCATTAAGGACCTTGTTTTTAAAAGTATGGATGTTACCAATACGGGACATGTCCTTTTTAACGCCGAGGAATATTTTACCAGTACCAGTGTGCAGGCCAATTCCAGTGGCGGTCGATTGATGGTAACCCGGTACCATCATAATGACATTGTCAGTGCCAAATTAAGTCCGACGGGAGACTTGGTATGGGCACGTAATATCAATAAGACGGAGGTTACCCAAGGCGATGGGGCCTATGCGTCTTACTGTGCCTATACCAAAGGCGATACCACTTATTTTTTCATAAGCACATCGGCAGAAAACCCACAGCAACTTACTGATGAACGTATTATCTTCAAGCAAGGATTAAGTAGAAATAGAAACATTTTTCTTATTACGTTGAATGAAAATGGGCATATGAAATACAGCAAGGTAATCGATGATACCGACGCAAGATTGCCGCTCATGGTTTCACAACCCTATATAGACCGTTTGCATGATGAATTACTGTTCTATGCGAAAAGGGGAACCAAGAAACAGTTGGTTCAGGTAGCTGTTAAATAAATTTTTTTATAGGAATAATTCCATAAATTTGGAATAAATCCTAATTAATGAATTCTATATCGATTGTCAAGGGTCGTGGGGCCCAGCAAAATAGGTCCAATAAATTTTCCGCTTATAGTCATGAAACACGAGATGATTTTTTGGAATTCTGTCGGCTGGAAGGCGAAACGGCGGATTCCAATAAAACCCAATACATCCCCATTTTTCCAAAGACTATTGTCAACAAAGTAACCAGTCCCGATGTGGGCATGAACTACTCCATGAACATGTACCAGGGCTGCGAGCATGGTTGCGTGTATTGTTATGCCAGAAACGCCCATGAATTTTGGGGTTACAGTGCCGGTCTCGACTTTGAACGAAAGATTTTGGTAAAACATGATGCCCCACAATTACTGGAAGCTAAATTGAAAAGTAAAAATTGGAAGGCCTGTACGATAGTCATGTCTGGAAATACGGATTGCTACCAACCCGCCGAACAGGAATTTCAACTGACCAGAAAGTGTTTGGAGGTATTTTTGAAATACAGGCATCCGGTTGGTATTATAACCAAAAATGCATTGATATTACGCGATTTGGATTTGTTGAAACAACTAAACGAACATGGCCTCATAGGTGTGAATATTTCTGTTACCTCCCTGTCAGAAAAGACAAGAAGAGTTTTAGAACCACGAACCACAACTATCAGAAAAAGACTGGAAACGATCAAGGTGTTATCTGATAATGGAATTCCCGTCAACGCCATGTTGGCACCTATTATTCCGGGTATCAACAGTCACGAGATATTGAACTTGGCCAAAACGGTATCCGATAACGGGGCAGTGTCAATGGCTTTTACGGTGGTACGGCTCAATGGAGCCATAGGCGAAATTTTTACCGATTGGATCAAGAAGACCCTTCCCAATAAAGCTGATAAAGTACTGAATCAAATTATGGAATGTCATGGAGGAAGCCTAAACGACAGTCGGTTTGGGGTACGGAGCCAAGGGGAAGGTAAAATAGCCAGCCAGATTCATGAGTTGGTACGTTTGGCAAAGCACACTTATTTTAAGAACAAAAAGTTTCCCAAATTGAATACCGAACTCCACGAATCGCATAAAGATGGCCAACTTAGGCTATTTTAAGAAAGTTATTTTGGTTTACGGGGATGAATGGATTGGCCCACCAATTTCCATTTTCCATCGATTTTTTTTAGGATACGTATTTCATAGGTATAGGAAGTAACACCTTCCTTTGTTGTTGATTCCTCGTCATGGCTTACCCAGGCATGGTCCCCGCTAATA
>JBBSKR010000237.1:0-4724 GCA_038256135.1 Flavobacteriales bacterium
ATTTTTAAAAAAGTATTTTTGTTCTCTATGAATATCGCAATTTGAAAGCCCTTTTAGAACATATCAACTCTCCCCGGGACCTAAGATCTTTGAAGACTGACCAGTTAGTGAAATTGGGGCAAGAGTTACGGGAATTTATCATAGATATTGTATCGGTAAAAGAAGGTCATTTAGGCGCAAGTCTTGGTGTAGTTGAATTGACCGTTGCGTTACATTATGTTTTCAATACCCCAACCGATAAATTAATATGGGACGTAGGTCATCAAGCCTACGGACACAAAATACTGACAGGCAGAAAATCCAATTTTCATAGCAATAGGCAATTGGGGGGGTTAAGTGGTTTTCCAAAAATGGGGGAAAGCGTTTACGATGCCTTTGGCACAGGACATAGTTCCACCTCCATTTCAGCTCTATTGGGAATGGCCTTATCGGCACAATTACAAGGAATTTCCAAAAGACAACATATAGCGGTAATTGGTGATGCCTCTATTGCCAGTGGAATGGCATTTGAGGGCCTAAACCATGCTGGGGTTACCAATGCCAATATACTGATAGTTCTAAACGACAATGCAATGGGGATTGATCCTAGCGTAGGCGCTTTGAAAAAATACCTCACCAATGTAAAGATAGGAACGGCAAAAGAGGAAAACATATTTGAATGTCTCAATTTTAATTATACCGGTCCGGTCGATGGTCATGACCTACCCCAATTAATAAAAGAACTGCAACGTTTAAAAGAGATAGAGGGTCCGAAATTACTGAATGTCATCACTACCAAAGGGAAGGGACTAACAAAAGCAGAACAAAATCAAATAACCTATCATGCGCCGGGAAAATTTGACAAGCAGACCGGGGAACTCCAAAAAAAACTAATCTTACAGGAACCCCCCAAGTTTCAAGATGTTTTTGGCAAGACCCTTGTCGAATTAGCAATGAATAATGAAAAAATTGTAGGGATCACACCCGCAATGCCTACAGGTAGTTCATTAAAATTGATGATGGAAACATTACCCGAAAGGGCTTTTGATGTGGGCATATCTGAGCAACATGCAGTTACTTTAGCGGCAGGTATGGCTGCCGATGGACTCATCCCGTTTTGCAATATATATTCTACCTTCCTTCAAAGGGCATACGACCAAGTAATACACGACGTTGCGTTGCAAGACCTTCCCGTAATTTTTTGCCTAGATCGTGCCGGGTTGGTCGGGGAAGATGGCCCTACCCACCATGGTGTCTTCGATATTGCCTATTTAAGGTGTATTCCAAATTTGCTGATATTCTCACCCTTGAACGAAATTGAACTCCGTAATATCATGTACACGGCGCAATTGGGATTGGATCATCCCATTGCCATTCGTTATCCAAGGGGAAGAGGTTCTTTATTGAAGTGGCAGGAGCCAATGGTGAAGATCCCCATAGGGAAGGGGCAACTCCTAAAAGAAGGGAACAAAATAGCCATACTTACTACCGGACCGATAGGAAATATGGTAACTGAAATAATTACCGAGGTAAAGGAAAACGTTAAAATCGCACATTATAATTTTCCTTTTATAAAACCATTGGATACTGCATTGCTAGAGGAAATTCTTATAAAATATGAACAAATCGTCACTATGGAAGATGGATCGGCCATTGGGGGATTTGGTAGTGCCGTGCTAGATTTTGCAAATGTTATTGGAATACATAAAAATATTAAGATATTTGGTATACCGAATAAATTCATCACCCATGGTACTACCGAAGAATTATATAAAGTAGCTGGAATAGATAAGATGTCCGTAATAACATATGTACAACAGTTTCTATGAGAAAAATAGGTTATCAACCCATTAAGTTTCCCTTCTCAATACTTCTATTGCTTACCTTTTGGTCCTATGGTCAAGATTCAATTCCGCTACCTGTAGTGCCAGATAGTATTGTCATTGATAGTGTGGTCATAGACACCATTGTTATTCGCAGAACGGTGGACAGGGTATATTCGATAAAAAAGGATGTAAACCTTCAAATTCCTACGATAACCTTCAATAAGACCAAACCACTGCAGGAAGGCTTTAAACGTTTTAGAGTGCCCTCGTTTTGGGAAATAGAAAATAGTTTTGGCATTAACCTCAGCGAAGTAGCGTTTGTAAACTGGAATGCCGGTGGGGATAATGCCGTAAGTGGATTGGGATTTTTAAAACTCGCCCGTAAATATAAATTCAATAATTTTCAATGGGATAATAATTTGGATTTGCGCTATGGACTAAATGCCCAAGACGGAAGAAAACTGCGTAAAACAGAAGATGTCATTCGTTTGAGTTCCAACTTAGGTTTTCGTAAGGACACTATTAGCAACTGGTTCTATTCCGTACAGCTCAACTTTAATACACAGTTCTCCAATGGTTATAAATATCCGGATAGGGACAACCCCATATCAAGATTTATGGCTCCTGGATATCTGTTGTTAGGGGCGGGTACTTCCTTTATAACAAAAGACCAAAGATTCAATCTATATATGTCACCATTGACCCAAAAATCGACCTTTGTGCTTGATCAGGGATTGGCGGATAATGGTGCCTTTGGGGTGCAGAAAGCTATATTGGACGAAAACGGCAATGTGATTACCCCTGGTGAGAACCATATGATGGAATTGGGTATATTAATTACGAACAATGTCAATTATACCATAGCAGCGAATATCGCTTTAAAAAGCCGGTTGAACCTGTATACTGATTATTTGGATGATTTTGGAAATATTGATGTGGACTGGGAATTGAATCTTGATATGAAAGTAAACAAATACATTTCAACCAGTTTGGGAACCCAGTTAATCTATGATGACGATATCCGCTTTGACGTGGTACAAAGTGATAATGGCGCCATAATAGATCCGGGCATTCCGAAAATACAGTTCAAACAAGTATTGGGTGTAGGTGTACTTTACAGTTTCTAGAGTTGTTTGCCCTTTATTTTATTGTGCATATGCACTGCTGCACTATCCGATAGACTTGCTACATAACAACAGGCATTTAAAAGTGTCTCATAAACAGAGCCGTTGGTTACCTTATAAAATCCAGGCAAAGTCTGCAGAATGAGCTTATGGTAATTGGAAATCTTGTCATTTCTTTTGGCCATCAAGGCGTCAATGTATACCTCTAAAATATCCGAGATAATAGTGTAACCTGCTATTTCCTTTTCTACCACTTCTTGGGATCGATATACGTTCTGAACACTCAAATTAATAATATCATCAATTTGAGCCTTGTATCGGCTTTTATCCAGTAAAGCGACATCAAAATTTCCTTGCAGAATACGTTCCTCGTTGTCTATAAAAATGGATACGGCATCTTGAATTAAGGTATTTATGGCCAAAGCGCGAAGGTAGCTCAGCCTGTCTTCCATATACTCCAAAGTAATATACTTTTTGGTATTTATGGTATCCTTGACTAGCTTGATCAAATATTCCAAAGCATAATCCTCTGAAATTAAGCCTAGGTTAATACCATCTTCAAAGTCGATAATGGTATAGCAAATATCATCTGCAGCTTCAACTAAAAAGGTAAGTGGGTGTCTTCCGTAAGAAATGGTTCCCCCGTTCTCCCTTTTTATCAAGCCTAAATCCTGGGCAATCTCATCAAATGTATTTTTTTCGGTCTGAAAGTAACCAAACTTTTTATCACAGATATGTTGAGAGGGTTTTTTAGGAAGCGATTCTTTAGGATACTTCATAAAAGCACCTAAGGTCGCGTAACTTAGGCGAAGTCCCCCAATTACACCTGCCCTATCTTGTGTTAATAATCGGAACCCGTTGGCATTTCCTTCAAAGTCGATGATATCCTGATAGGCAACAGCCGATAATTCTTCCTTATATCGAATACCGTTACCGGTCTTAAAATATTCCCCTATAGCCTTTTCGCCACTATGTCCAAAGGGAGGGTTCCCAATATCATGCGCCAAGGCAGCTGCCGCTACTATAGCTCCAATATCGTTGAATCGATAGCCATGAACCTCTTTCAGGTAGGGGTGTTTTTCTATTATTTTTTTACCCGCTAACCTACCCAAACTTCTTCCTACCACGGAGACTTCAAGACTGTGGGTCAGCCTTGTATGTACGAAATCTGTCTTTGAAAGTGGAATCACTTGGGTTTTATCTTGTAAGCTTCTAAAGGCGGATGAAAATATGATCCTATCATAATCTACTTCAAAACCCAAACGGGTTTCATCCTGCTCGTTTCGTAACCGCTTGTTCTTATCCCCTTGCTTGCGTAAAGAAAGTAACTCTTCCCAATTCATTGCATCCCATTTTGAAAACTGCAAGATACATTTTTTGCATTTTCAAAAATGTAACTAAAATAGAATCTATAAAATGTACCAACCGCTTCTTAACCATTTGAAAATAAATTGTTAATCCGCAGCTAACATTAACTTAACGTTCCAGTGGTTTATTTGCATCGTATATTTTAAACAACATGCAAAAAATAATTTTCTATCTGTTCATCACTTTCTGCAGCCTAAGCTATGCACAAGAAACGGGCACCATTAAAGGGAAGATTTTAGACGGCGAATTATTTAATGAGCCCTTATTAATGGCTGCTGTTTCCCTGAAAAATACGGAACAAGCGACGCATACCAATTTTAATGGTAATTTTGAATTCGAAGACATCACTCCCGGATCCTATCAAATAGTAGTACAGTTTTTGGGCTATGAAGCTATTGAACTTCCGGTTAACATCAAGGCTGGAGAA
>JBBSKR010000238.1:0-4686 GCA_038256135.1 Flavobacteriales bacterium
AACTAACAAACCCAGTGAAAACAGTCCCTTCTAGCTCAAACACAAGTAGTTTCAACTTAAATTTAAAAAGTTGCATTCATAGAAGAAGTCACCGAAAATTAATTTTGAACAAAATCCTGGAACGTTT
Organism: Flavobacteriales bacterium; assembly: GCA_038256135.1. Lineage (GTDB taxonomy): Bacteria > Bacteroidota > Bacteroidia > Flavobacteriales > Flavobacteriaceae > Maribacter. Next base: position 128 of record JBBSKR010000238.1, read on the forward strand.
TGTCGATTATTAACCAACTAAGTTTTAATGAAATCAAGATCAATGGGACTCAAATGTGTAATCCTATTATATTATACGGCCCTTAAAAGCGTCTTTTGAAGTTCCAGTTGCTTTTTTAAAGTAATCTTAAAAAATACCCTGTCCTCTATTTTAGTGACATCAATAGTCCCTTCCAATAAGCCTAAATACTTTTGAACTATAAACGCTCCTATGCCTGTAGAATTTCCTGTGGATTGTGTCTTGAAGTTTTGAAAGGGTTGAAAAAGTTTGTCAAGTTGCCATTCTTCCAATAGATCCGTTTCATTGGAAATCGTTATTTCTACATTGTCCGAGTCATTAGTAACCTCAAAGTTAATTTGACTCGATTTATTTGAATATTTAATGGCATTAATAAACAAATTTTCTAAAACTTGCGAAATTAATATCCTATCCGAACTTAAACGTATAGCGCTTGAGCACTTTATAGCAACGGTTAATTTATTCTTATTCAGATTGACTTTATTTGTGTGGTATAAATTCTCAATTAGTCCCAATATATTAAATTCAGCAATTTCCAAACTCACTTTTTCAAGCTTGCTACTGCCATTAGATAAAATTTTATTTATTAAGGCTTTCGACCTTGCGATTTCACCCCTTATCATTGTACCAATTTCCTCTTCTTCTGCAGCAATCATTTCGAATAATTGCCCAATATTATTCAATGGAGATTTTAAATCGTGTGTTAAAACATAAATTAATTCAATCAATTCTGATTTTTCAGAAGATACTTTCTGTAATTCTCCAATTAATTTGTTTAATTTATTTTGATTCTTTTCGTATTCAGACGTTATATCACGCTCTATGGCAATAAAATATTCTAGTTCATTATTATCGTCGTATACAGGAGAACAATTTATATTGAGCCAATATTTTTTTTCGGATTTTGTATAATTGATGATGTTAACATTAAAGCCTTTGCCCGCAGCGATAGCGTCTCTCATTTTTTGCACAGTAGCTTGATCTGTTTCTTCTCCTTGAAGAGCTGATCCGGGTTTTTTTCCTTTAACATCTTCAAAAGTAAATCCGGTAAATTCTGTGAACCAATTATTCACCCAGATTACAAAGCCATTTTTATCTGTAACAACTATAGCATCCTCAGAATAGCTTTTTAGTAATTCGTGTACTTTGAGATCAAGCATACATTTATAATTTAACTTTGTTTACTAGACAAATTATTATTTTATTTTAACGTGTTTATTCCTACATTATTGTACAATTGTAAAGACCATATTATAAAAAGTTGGAAAAATAAACCGTTTATTTTATTGATGTATCTGTTTTAAACATCCTGGAACAAAGAAATATCCATACGTGCTGTCAAATTTGGAATTACCCTTATCCTATTTGATGGCATTGCTGATAGTAACGGTAGAGATATTTTGAAACTTACTTATTCTCTGGAGTCAAACATTGAAATATGGGAATTACCTACTGACAAACCCAACGAGAATAGTCGCTACTACTAAAATACAAATAGTTTCGACAAGAATGAACTGCCTGGAAGCAGAGCCATCGAGGTATCAGAGACAAGACCGCTGCACTTCGACAAGCTCAGTGACCACGCTACAAGAACCAAGAAACTAGACTTTTTTTATCTTGGTTCTGGGTCCTTGGTTCTTATTTCTTGGAAAAGATACTTGATTGTTTCAATGTTACACCCGAGGCAGTGCCTCGGGGAATTCTATTGATCAAACCCTTAATGAGGGATTTAACAAGTTCCGATAAACAGGAATAAAGCTATCTAGAATGGCTTGAGGTACGTCTTTAAGAGGCACGAAGCAATCGGTAAGTAATTGATATTTAGGCAACAGATTTCTTCGCTTTGCTCGTAATAACAATGTGTTATTCTTTTTAAAATCCTCCTTCGTATTCGTCAAAATTATTATTCCTTACTTCTATGCCGTTCGCGCGCCAACAAGGTATTCTTCAGTAACATAGCAATCGTCATAGGCCCTACCCCACCAGGAACCGGGGTAATAAAGGATGCCTTTTTACTTACATTCTCAAAATCTACATCCCCAGTTATGTAATACCCTTTTTCTTTGGTGTCATCAGCAACCCGGGTAATTCCAACGTCAATAACGACAGCATCATCCTTTACCATTTCAGCTTTTAGGAAGTTGGGCACCCCCAAAGCGGAAATTACAATATCGGCTTGTGAAATGATCTGGGTAATATTTTTGGTATGGCTATGGGTCAAGGTAACCGTTGAATTTCCGGGCCAACCTTTTCTTCCCATCAAAATACTCATGGGCCTACCTACAATATGACTACGACCAATGACAACGGTATGTTTTCCTTTTGTATCTACTTTATAGCGTTCCAATAGCTCAAGAATTCCGAATGGAGTTGCGGGAATGAAGGTACTCATGTCCAAGGCCATCTTACCAAAATTGGTAGGGTGGAATCCGTCTACATCCTTATCTGGATGCACTGCCATGATTACTTTTTGCGTATCTATCTGTTCGGGCAAAGGCAATTGTACTATAAACCCATCAATATTGTCGTCTTCATTCAGTTCCTTGATTTTCTTTAGCAACTCATATTCAGAAGTAGTACTGGGCAATTGAATAAGGGTAGATTCAAAACCCACACGTTCACAAGAGCGCACTTTGCTACCCACATAGGTTAAACTCGCGCCATCATTACCCACGATTATAGCGGCTAAATGGGGTGCTTTCTCCCCTCTTTGCTTCATCTTGGCTACTTCTGCCTTGATTTCTTCCTTTATTTGATTGGATACTTTTTTACCATCCAATAATTCCATATCGGTATTATTTAAATTAACGCAATTCTCCTTTTATTTCATTCCTTTCATGGCGCCCATCATCTGCATCATTTTTTTACCCCCACCACCTTGCATCATCTTCATCATTTTACTCATCTGATCAAACTGCTTTAATAGTTGGTTTATTTCCTGTACTTCCCTACCGGCACCCTTGGCAATTCGTTTTTTTCTGCTTGCATTCAATTTAGAGGGGTTTGAACGTTCATCCGGAGTCATTGAATGTATAATGGCTTCAATATGTTTAAAGGCATCGTCATCGATATCCAAATCTTTAAGGGCCTTACCTGCGCCGGGAATCATTCCCATAAGGTCCTTCATGTTCCCCATTTTTTTGATTTGCTGGATCTGGCTTAGGAAATCATCGAACCCAAATTTGTTTTTAGCAATTTTCTTTTGGATTTTTCTGGCTTCCTCCTCGTCAAATTGTTCTTGGGCCCGTTCCACAAGGGAAATCACATCGCCCATTCCCAAAATACGGTCTGCCATACGTGATGGATAAAAGACATCTATCGCCTCCATTTTCTCGCCGGTACCGATAAACTTTATCGGCTTGTCTACGACAGATTTAATGGATATGGCAGCCCCACCACGGGTATCACCGTCCAATTTAGTAAGAATGACCCCATCAAAATTGAGGATATCGTTAAAGGCCTTAGCGGTATTTACAGCATCTTGCCCTGTCATAGCATCCACTACGAACAAGGTTTCCTGTGGCTTTATTTCTTTATGGATATCCGAAATTTCCGCCATCATTTTCTCGTCGACCGCCAAACGACCGGCGGTATCTATAATAACGACATTATTACCCTCTGCCTTGGCTTTGGCGATACCTGCTTTTGCTATGGCAACAGGGTCTGTATTCCCTCTGTCCGAATAGACCGGTACCCCAATCTGCTCCCCAACTATATGCAACTGATCGATAGCCGCAGGGCGGTATACATCACAAGCGACCAATAACGGATTTTTGGACTTTTTGGTTTTGAGGTAATTCGCCAATTTTCCAGAAAACGTAGTTTTACCGGAACCTTGTAGACCGGACATCAAAATTATTGATGGATTGCCAGATAGGTTGATGCCTTCAGATTCACCACCCATTAATTGGGTCAACTCATCCTTTACAATTTTGACCATGAGCTGACCGGGCTGCAAACTCGTTAATACGTTCTGCCCCAGTGCCTTTTCCTTTACCCTATTCGTAAATTCCTTGGCTATTTTAAAGTTAACATCCGCATCCAACAAGGCACGTCGCACTTCTTTGGTAGTCTCCGCTACATTTATTTCCGTAATCTGGCCATGACCTTTCAGTACATGCAGCGCTTTATCCAGCTTTTCGCTTAAATTATCAAACATTTTTTTTACAATTTTAAGGGGAATGCAAATTTAACAATATAGACGCTAAGTAGATACGATGAAGCCTAAAATCTATAAAACAAAAGAGCACCCATTAAAAATGGATGCTCTAACGTTGCTTGTGGGGCAAAAAAGGGTTTACATTATCATAAACTCTCGAAATAAAACCTCCATCAATACCGCCAACGAGGCCCAACCCTTTACTGTTGGCGGTATATTTTTGGATGTTATAATACTATCTTACTTCTCCAACACCAATCCGGTAATGGTACCATCGGCACTGATATCTTTCAATTCGATTCTACCCTCGCTCACGGAGACAAAATCCCAATCCTCGGTCAATTCATCGAAAGGAGCATTTTCTCCAAAATTTAGGTAAAAC
>JBBSKR010000239.1:0-4686 GCA_038256135.1 Flavobacteriales bacterium
ATAAACTGTAACGACGTTGGTGCGCGATCCCATTCTGCTGTAACGTTCACGATCGTCGTCGTCGTCGCCAAAGAGCCAATCCCAAAAACCTGAAGTGTTTTCTTCTTCATCGTAATCATAATCCTTCTCCTTATATTCTCCCTGAGTTTTAAAGGGAGATAAGTCAACTTGATTCTTGGCAAAACCATCATCCGTTAATTTCCGTAAAGCCTTTTGCGCTTCATCTTTTTCATTAAAAAATCCTACTACTGTGTAATTCATAATATTTATATTTATTTATTAATGTTCATCCAAACTTTTTGGATTACTTCGTTTCTTTTTTGTCTATGGTTACGCTTTCCTTTCGGAGCGAAGTTTCTATATGTTCAATTTTTTCGGTTTGCTCGTTGGTAATATGAATTTCCTTAACGAGCATTATTTTTTTTGTTACGACTGCCACTTCCTCAATGACAGGAATAATTATCATATTGCCTTTCTCCCTAATCTTGGGTATCTCGGCAACCTCCTTATTGAATGTGATATGTTCTATTCGTATGTTATCGTGCAGTAGTGGTATGTCGTGGCTCACAGTTTCCGTGTTTACCGATTTGTGCAAGCTGATTTTTCTTCTATCAACCACTTTTTTGGAAATGTCAATACCTTCTTTATGAACGCGAATTATTTCGTTCTCCTTTTTATTACTGGTATTATTATTTTCTGCCATCGGTTATCTTATCGGATAGTTAGGTGAGATAATTTTGTCTCGAATTCTATACTACAATATCGTTGACTTATTAGTCATTGGTTGACGCTAAAACCTTAATTTCTATCTCCATTGGTTATAGGCCGCCGTTTGCCAATCTTTGATTTTTAGCCCTCGGCTCAGCGTGCTCCTTGTAATGAAATTTTATGAAGTTCCCTGCAAAGTTGAGGATGCCATTTACTCGTAAAACACCACCCACTTTAAAATTCGGGGTACTAATTAAAATTTGGGGATATGGTTATAAAATGCTACCTTATAAGAAAACAGAATATTTTTAAATGATAAAAGAATTAACTAAATCACAGGAACTCCTAAATAGAAGAAAGGAGGCTGTGGCAAATGGTGTCGGCGTGTTCAATACCGCTACCGTTAGGGAAGCTAAGGGGGCTATCATCATTGATGCGGATGGTAGGGAACTTATCGATTTTGCAGGAGGGATAGGAGTAGTCAACGCCGGACATTGTCCTGAACCTGTTGTAGCCGCAATACGTGAACAGGCCGGTAAGTACTTGCATACCAGTTTCAATGTGGTCACCTACGAGCCCTATATACAACTCTGTGAAGAACTGGCGGAGATTTTACCGCATGGGGAGAGAACAAAAGCGATGTTGGTCAGCACCGGGGCGGAAGCTATAGAGAATGCGATCAAAATTGCCCGACAAGCTACTAAAAGACCTGCTATACTTTGTTATACCGATGCGTATCACGGTCGTACTATGATGGCAATGGCACTAACGAGTAAAGTAAGTTATAAATATGATTGTGGCCCTTTTGCGCCCGAGGTGTACCGTCTTCCTTTTCCTAATTTTTATAGGTATCGCGGAACTCGAGACATGGATGAATTTGTGGACGACGAACTAAAGAAGCTTCATGAAAGTACTCTTAACCTTGTAGACGCAAATAGCGTTGCTGCGATAATAATAGAACCTATCCAGGGAGAAGGAGGCTTTAATCCAATTCCACAAAAATATTTGGAAGGGCTTAGGGCATTTTGTGATGAACATGGAATTATGCTTATTATGGACGAAGTCCAAAGCGGTTTCTGTAGAACAGGACATTGGGCCAGTTGGCAACATTATGGGGTACAACCGGATATAAGCACCTATGCCAAATCTATGGGGTCGGGACTACCTATTGCCGCAGTAGTTGGCCGGGCAGAAATTATGGATGCCGCAGCTATAGGCTCTATCGGGGGCACCTATATTGGTAGTCCTATCTGTTGTGTGGCCGCATCCGCAACAATTAAACTCATGAAGGATATAAATTTAAATGAAAAAGCGATTAAAATCGGTAATGTAATCATGAATAGATTGCAAAATTTAATGAAGCAACTTCCGGAAATTGGTGATGTACGGGGCGTTGGTGCTATGATAGGAATTGAATTTGTTAAAAATGGTGACCCGAGACAGCCGAATTCTGAAATATGCCCCCAAATAGTGAAAGGTTGTGCAGAAAACGGACTAATTGTGCTGAGTGCAGGAACACATAAAAATATAATACGGATTCTTTCGCCTTTGGTAATAACCGACGAAGAATTAGAACAAGGGTTGACCATTTTGGAAACCGAAATTAAACAAGCTATAAATAATATATGAGACCATTCGCAATTGCAGGAATACAAATGAAAGTATCGGCCGTCGCTTCCAACGTGGAGATGATGAAACTGAAATTAAACATCACTATGAGTCTCTATCCTTGGGTAGAGATGGTAGTTTTTAGTGAATTATGCGCATATGGGCCCCTAACCCACACGGCAGAGCAAATCCCAGGAAACTTTGAAAGGGAAATGCAGGCAATGGCCAAAAAACATGGAATCTGGCTTTTACCGGGTTCTGTGTTTGAGAAGAGTGAAGGAAATATTTACAACACAGCTACCGTAATAAATCCTGAAGGAGAAATTGTTGACAGGTATAGAAAAATGTTTCCTTTTTTTCCGTACGAAGTAGGTGTAACCCCGGGGTCTGACTTTTGTGTTTTTGACGTTCCGGGAGTAGCCAGGTTTGGTCTTTCCATATGCTATGATATGTGGTTTCCTGAAACAGTTCGTACGCTAGCGGTAATGGGAGCTGAAGTAATTCTGCATCCCACCATGACCGGGACCATTGACAGGGATATCGAATTATCTATCGTACGCGCGATGGCAGCGGTAAACCAATGCTACTTTATTGATGTAAACGGATTGGAGTCTGGAGGTAACGGAAGATCACTGGTTTGTGGTCCTGATGGCCGTGTAATCTATCAGGCAGAGGGGAATGAAGAAATTTTTCCGCTAGAATTGAATATAGAAAGGGTGAAACGAAGTCGGGAACTGGGAGTACTCAGACTGGGACAGCCGTTAAAAAGTTTCCGGGATCATATTGGCCAGTTCGGAATCTATCAACAGGGTGCGCATTTGCCCTACCTAAATTCACTGGGACCACTTATTAAGCCTACTAAGCTCGATACCCTGGCCAAACTTAAAATGCAGGAAAACGAATATGAACCACCAGCCAATCCAACCGGTTATAAAGGATTTGGAGAGGTATAAAATTTGAAAATATGGGAGGAGTATCATCAAAGAAAAAAAAAGAAGAAAAACGGGTAAAGGATTTTATTAGCTGGTTTGAAATCCCTGCCGTTAATTTTCAACAGGCGGTAGATTTTTACAATCATATCTTCAATATGGAGATGGATAAAAATCATGAGGGCAATTATGCTATGGCTTTTTTCCCTACCGATAAGGGTATCGGAGGCGCTATAGTTGCCGGACCGGGTTCTACTCCCAGTGATACGGGAACATTGATATATCTAAATGCCGGCAAAGATTTAAGCCAAGTACTGGAACGTGTTGAACCGGCAGGGGGCAGAATTGTAATGCCTAAAACGCTCATCAATAAAGAGTCAGGGTATTTTGCCATTTTCATCGATTCTGAAGGAAATAAACTTGCCTTACATTCAAATAAATAAAAATTTATGCCAGATAAAAAACAGCTTCGTTCACACCATTATAATGTTGCACAGCTTCGATTAGAGTCGTGGAATACTTTGAAAAGTGAATCCATTAAACTTAAGAATTGCAACTGGGGAGCTTCAGAAGAAAAAGAGCTGAAGAATAGCCTTCGCAACCTTTTGAAGGAGCTTGAGGGTGTGGAAAGTTATTTTGCATTTCCCGGAAGATTTTGTTTACAAGGGCTAAACGAAATGTTGGATAGGCAGGAACATACTGCGTTGGCACATAAGATAGCTGATATCACTAAAAATCTGGTAAGCGATAAGCACAGAAGTAATCCGGATTTTATTGAAGAGGATGAGCATGGCGTTGATACTTTAGATAGAGGAGAGCTTCAGGAGGGGGTGAAAAAAAATTATTTCGAAGTTTTATTTGTTGAAGATATTTCCATTCAGGAGGAAAATAAACTAAGAAATGATCTTAAGGGAATTCGTAGTACTAATGAGCAATTCAATTATGGCATTGTGGTGCAGCGCTCTTTTGAAGATGCATTGATTGCCTTGCACTTTAATTATAACATTCAGGCAGTGGTAGTGCGGTATGCGCCCCCATATCATTCCAAAAAAATAACACCCACTTTAAAACCTTTTATCCAAAACGTTCTCAATCTTGATCTGGCTTCCAAACCTTCGTCTGAACTGGGTCCCATTTTAAGTAATCTTGTCAAAAAGTTCAGACCTGAACTTGACACTTACTACGTCACTGATACTTCACTCGGCAATCTTAAAGACAGTACCCTAAAAAGTTTCAAAAGGATTTTTTACAGAACTGAAGATCTGCAGGAATTGCACCTTACCATTCTAAGGGGCATTAGCGAACGTTATGAAACGCCTTTCTTTTCTGCTTTGAAGGAATATAGTAAAAAACCAACTGGCATCTTTCATGCAATGCCAATTTCAAGGGGGAATTCAGTTTTTAAATCCAGATGGATCAATGATTTCGGGAATTTCTATGG
>JBBSKR010000240.1:0-4652 GCA_038256135.1 Flavobacteriales bacterium
GCGGTCTGGACGGGACTCGAACCCGCGACCCCCTGCGTGACAGGCAGGTATTCTAACCAACTGAACTACCAGACCGTGGCGTTAAGCGAGTGCAAATATATGTTGTTTATTGTTTTGCACAAACATTTTTGTTTAAATTTTTTCAGGCTAAAGAAATTTATGGCGCTCTACTAAAAACGTGTTTAGAACCGTTGAGAAATCACGTTGTATATTTATGTCCACATACTTGATTTTATATTGGGCACATTTCATTTTAATATCAGTGATATAGGCGTTGACACGTTCCTGATAGGCTTCTTTAATATTATCTGCATATAAGTCCAAATGCTCCCCGGTTTCAACATCCACAAATCGCTTTGGGGTATTTTCAAAATTGAAAAACAGCTCATGTTGCTTATCCATGGGGTGGAAAAGGACCACATCATGTTTGTTGTATTTTAAATGGCGTAGGGCTTCAAACAACTCCGCATCATCTTTTTCGGTTTGGAACATATCCGTAAATAAAAAAATGAGGCTACGACGTTTTATCTTTTCTGCGATTTGATGTAGATAGGTATACGTGTTCGTTTCTCTTGGAGGATTCGATGCCATTCCTATTTCCGACAGTTGTGCCAACAACATTTGAAAATGACGTTCGCTACCTTTTTCAGGGGCATAATAATTATAACCATCCGAATAAACACTTAGCCCCACCGCGTCACGTTGTCTTTTAAGAACGTTCATTAGTGCTGCAATGGCCAAAATACTGAATCCTATTTTATTGAGATTCCCCATTTCTAAGTTCTCTATTTTGGGATAGTACATAGAGGCGGAATTGTCCAAGATCATATGGCACCTTAAATTTGTTTCTTCCTCATAGCGTTTGGTGTACAGTTTATCGGTTTTGGCAAATAATTTCCAATCGATATGTTTGGTGCTTTCCCCGTTGTTGTAAATTTTATGTTCGGCAAATTCAGCAGAAAATCCATGGAACGGACTTCTATGGATGCCACTAATAAAGCCTTCCACGACCTGGTTGGCCAATAGCTCTAGATTGGAAAATAAGGCCGATTTATTTAATTCTGATTGTAGATTCACAAGTTTAAAGATACTAAAGACCGCGCGACTCCGCTCGAAAAGGCCTCCTAAAATTAAGCTAAATGAAAAAAGGAGCTGACAATCGTCAGCTCCTTTTCGTTACTATGTTCTATGTTCAACAATGCCTACAAAAGGGCATCTATTGCATCGGTATATACTTTTTTAGGTGATACACCTACTTGTCTACTTACTATCTCACCATCTTTGAAAACCAAAACAGTGGGGATATTGCGCACACCATATTTTGCAGCGAATTCTTGATTTGCGTCAACATCGACCTTTCCTACAACGGCTTTACCCTCATATTCAGAGCTAACTTCGTCTATAATTGGACCTACCATTCTACAAGGGCCGCACCATGCTGCCCAAAAATCTACCACTACCGGTTTATCGCTTTTCAAAACTACCTCGTCAAAAGTAGCATCTGTTATTTCTAATGCCATGTTAATTACTTTTATTGATTATGCAAATTTAGTCAATTATTCTTCTGTTTCCTTACTGGCAAACAATTCGTTTTGCCTATTGCGTTATCAGGCTAATTTATTAATTTTTAAAGCTAAATTGGTCACATCCAGAGCTCAACAGTGCGGTTGTAAATTTTCAACGTTTCATTGAGATGCCGTCAGCATATCTAAAATATAGTAATCATTAATTTAAATTTAGCCTTCAAGTTTAGATTATTAGTTAAGCTTGTAATGCACATCATGCTCTTCTAGCCGATGCAGCAGCTCACTTGAAATCTGTACTTTTTGTTTCCTGCTGGTTAGATTCACTTTGATCTGTTCCTCCATTTCATAGACAATAAAGTTAATAGGATGGTCACCTTTATGGGAAACTAAGGTATCCTTTAATTGAAGTACCTTTTCTTCCTTTAGTTCATTGATATTTAATTTGATGGTCAATTTTCGGGCATAGGTTTCCATAACTTCCTGTAATAGCATAAAACTATTGAACTGCATCCTTGGATCGCCTTTTTTACCGGTATCCCTATTGACCCATCCTTCACGTATATATAGTTTCACATAAGCGAAGGAGTTGATCATCAAAAAATGGCGAAATTTCAAGTATTCCTCCCCAAATATCCTAAATTCAAAAGAATCGGTATAATCCTCCATGGTGAATGCCGCCCAGCCTTTACCATTTTTGGAAGTTCTATGCTGTACGTCAGTGATGACGCCGGCAAAAGTAAGTTCCCGATTTACGTAATTGGGCAAATCATTGGCGCAGGATACATTGGCATTACAAAACGATTTTATTTCCGTTTTAAAATCATCCAAGGGGTGGCCGGAAATATAGATACCTACTACTTCTTTTTCCCTACGCAACTTTTCCATAGTGCCCCATTCTTCACACGGGGGTACCATGGGTTCTGGAATTTGTACTTCGCTTGCATCTCCGAATAAACTTACCTGTGCCGAGTTTTCATTTTCTTGAAACTTGGCACCATATTTAATTACCTTTTCCAAGAAGGTAATTCCGTCACCCTCATCGTGAAAATATTGCGCCCGGTGTGATGTTCCAAACGAATCAAAACCACCGGCTACGGCCAAATTCTCGAATGCCTTTTTATTGGCTGCGCGAAGATCAATTCGTTTAGACAAATCAAATACCGATTTAAATGATCCGTTTTCCTTTCTGTTTGCTACGATAGTTTCTACCGCAGATCGCCCAACACCTTTTACGGCGCCCATTCCAAAACGAACAGCTCCTTGTTTGTTCACCGCAAATTTGTAATAGGATTCGTTAACGTCAGGACCGAGAACATCCAAGCCCATCCGCTTACATTCTTCCATAAAGAAGGTCACCTGTTTGATATCGTTCATATTATTGCTCAATACCGCCGCCATGTATTCTGCAGGGTAGTGGGCCTTTAAATACGCGGTCTGGTAGGCGATATAGGCATAACAGGTGGAGTGACTTTTGTTAAAGGCATAGGCGGCAAAAGCTTCCCAATCTTTCCATATTTTTTCTAAGGTTTCTGTTGGATGACCATTCGCTGCACCACCTTCCAAAAACTGGGGTTTCATTTTTTGTAGGACGGCAAATATCTTTTTACCCATTGCCTTACGCAATACATCCGCATCACCCTTTGAGAATCCTGCAAGCTTTTGGGACAGAAGCATTACCTGCTCTTGATACACTGTAATCCCATAGGTTTCCTTTAGATTATCTTCCATTTCCGGAAGGTCATAGGCTATTTCTTCATTGCCATTTTTACGGGCAATAAAACTAGGAATGTATTCCATGGGTCCAGGACGATACAAGGCGTTCATGGCAATAAGGTCATCAAAGACAGAAGGTTTCAAATCCTTCATGTGCTTTTGCATTCCGGGAGATTCATATTGAAACACCCCTACCGTTTCCCCACGCTGAAAGAGTTCATAAGTTTTTTCATCATCCAACGGGAAATCATCAGGCACCAAATCAATATCATGTTTGGCTTTTACAATTTTCACCGTATCCTTGATCAGGGTCAATGTTTTTAATCCCAAGAAATCCATCTTCAACAACCCCGCACTTTCTACGACGGAGTTGTCAAATTGGGTCACGTAAAGATCCGAATCCTTTGCCGTGGCCACAGGCACAAAATCGGTAATGTCACTTGGGGTGATAATGACCCCACAGGCATGAATCCCCGTATTGCGTAACGAACCTTCCAAGGTCCTGGCCATTTTTAGGGTCTGGCCTTCGAGGTCATCCCCGTCATGGATATTCAAAAGTTGATGGATTTTCTCTAGGTCGTCTGCCCTGAATTTCTTTTTAAGGTCGGCTTCGGATACCCCAAAAATTTTATCCAGTTTGGACATGGTAGGGATGAGCTTGGCAATACGATCGGCATCGCCCAATGGTAAATCCAGCACACGGGCAGTGTCACGTATCGACGATTTGGCCGCCATGGTACCATACGTAATGATCTGGGCAACTTGGTTGGCGCCGTATTTTTTTATCACGTAATCCATCACGCGGCTCCTTCCTTCATCATCGAAATCAATATCGATATCGGGCATGGACACTCGATCCGGATTCAAAAACCGCTCAAAAAGGAGATCGTATTTAAGGGGGTCTATGTTGGTAATTTTTAAACAATAGGCCACCACCGATCCTGCTGCGGATCCACGCCCCGGACCAACGGAAACATCCATATTTCGTGCTTCCCGGATAAAGTCTTCTGTAATCAAAAAGTATCCGGGGTAACCTGAATTTTTGATGGTATCCAGTTCAAAATCGATACGCTCTTTTATTTCCGGAGTAATTTCCGCGTATCTTTTCTTCGCACCTTCATACGTAATATGATGGAGGTAGGCATTCTCTCCGCGATTGCCACTATCTGCTTCATCCTCGGCAACTTTATATTCGTCCGGTATGTCGAATTTTGGCAAGAGTACATCCCGAGCCAATTCATAGGGTTCTATCTTATCCAAAACTTCCGTGATGTTCAAAATAGCCTCTGGGATATCTTTGAAGAGTTCCTTCATCTCATCCTGAGACTTAAAGTAATACTCTTGGTTGGGCAATCCGTAGCGATATCCCCTTCCGCGACCAATTGGGGTCGCCTGTTTTTCGCCGTCCTTTAC
>JBBSKR010000241.1:0-4588 GCA_038256135.1 Flavobacteriales bacterium
ATGTTATAGGGTTCAGTAATTAGCTGCATGCCATAATTTTTTAGTATAGCCCGCTCTTTGAGGAATTGAAAAAAGTAGGGGACTTATAGTGTCCCGAAGAAACCCCTCCGCTAAACTCCGCGCGCCATGCGCCACACGCCATGCGCTTCATGCCTCTCATGCTGAACGCAAAATAAAAGCGTAGCGCGTTATGCGTATAGCGTTTGGCGTATTCCGGACCACTCCGCTTTGGTCGAATCTCAGGACTGTACAGAAACCCTTAGTCAAAGGCTATTCCCAGTTGTTGTTTAGGTGCCTAAGTCAATAAATTATTTTACGGCAATCATCGATATTTCCACGTTCACAAACTTGGGTAAATTTGCCACTTCTACGGTTTCCCTTGCAGGTGCTGTTTCCGCATCAAAATAGGAACCATACACCTCGTTCACCTCAGCAAACTGATTCATATCGCTAAGGAAAATCGATGATTTTACTACATGTTCAAACGTCATTTCGGCTTCGGTCAAGATGGCCTGCAAATTTTCCATAGATTGCTGGGTTTCTTTTTTGATGTCACCGGAAACCAATTGTCCCGTTTTCGGATTTAAAGGTATTTGTCCGGAAATATATAAGGTTCCATTGCTTAATATCGCTTGGTTATACGGACCAATGGGAGCAGGCGCGTTCTGTGTGTTGATAATTTTTTTCATGCTAGTATACTTCTATTTACTTTAAAAGTACAAAGTTTAAAGTTTAAAGTTTAAAGTGAAAAGTGAAAAGTGAAAAGTACAACCTTAGTGTGGTGCGCAGCTGGCCATACACTATTTTTTTACTTTTACTTTTACTTTTACGAACAACGAACAACGAACAACGAACAACGAACAACGAACAACGAACAACGAACAACACTAATTCCTGATCGGCTGACTTCTATTTTCCCATTTAAGGTCTTTAAGAATGGAAGAATCGATTCCGATAAAGAAATACCATCGTTTATATTGTCCAAAAGGGGTCCAGTTGAAACGCATGGTGAAACTCTTTAGATCGCGTTGAAAACGTAGTTGGGTCAAGGTAAAGCCATTATTTTTAAAATCGTATCCAGAAGATCCACCGATACTCCAACGGGGTGCCAATTCAATATCACCGGAAAACATTAAGGAGTGGCTGCTAAATTCATTTTGCCTCGCCGAATTGATATAACTGGCCGAATAGGCTAAATTTATATTCCATGGTATTTTGGTGCCGTAGACGGGGTTTTCCAAATCCTCGCCCTTATCTTGGTCACGTATAGGGTTGTCGTTAAAGTTATCCGCTCTTCCAAAAAGATCATCGTCGCGGCCACCACTTTGGGCAACATAATCGAAGGGGTCTTCCTCTTCCTCGGGCTCATCCTCCTTTTTCTTACCGAACATATCACTACTTATCTTATAGGAAACGTTGGCATTGGCCCGGGTCAATCGAAACAGGCTACCTCCATTATCGATATTCCAGGTATCGATTCTTCGTCCGTTATTATCAATGGCATAAGGATCTAGACCGGCTGAAAAGTTAATGGACATTTTGTTATTGAGAATGGTGGTACCGCCATTTACATTCAACGGATTCAATCGTAATGAATCCGTCTCAAAATTATATCCTGTAGAGATATTGAAATTGCTCAATAAGGAAACCTTTTTTGGTTCTAATTTCGTAGAATCCTTATCCCGTACTTTTGCTTCAATGGTATTGGCGAGGGAGAAGCCTAGGCTATTTGATTTCCCCAGAGAGGGTGCGCCATTTAAGGTTCCTTGAAACCTACTATATTGAACTACCCTACCTTCGCCATCAATACCTTCGGTGTATTCATCATAAAATTGGTCGAAAGAGGGGGCGTAACCGTAACTAACGGAGGGTCTCATGATATGGCGTATGGCCTGTATTTTTTTGTCATCCCCAAGATTGAATGTTCCATATAGCGTGGTTCCTACACTGGTGCTAAAATTATAGGTATTGTAACGATCAAAACCCGAAATAGTATCCGTTACTACCCTCTCCGTAGTTGGATCAAAACGTCTATCGTATGTTTCCAAGGTCCAGACATCCTCATAATTTCCACCTACACTTACACTAAAAAATTTGGCTACCTTAAAATTGGTACTGACCGGTATTCGGTGCCTGGCACCAACTTTGGCATTGTCGAACATTCTTGCCGTTAAAAAGTCATCATCATTGGTGGTCAGCCGATTTTGGGCGTTGACGTCATATTGAAAATTGATGTTCTGTATAATTCCTTTTTTTATGCCTTCCCTTTTTGCAAATGGGAAAATACGTTCCATGCTCCCTTGAAAAGTAGGTAGGGTCATCGAAATGTTGTCCCTAATGTTCGCTGTAGCACTGGGTGAGGTCAACTGTGAATGTGTTGCGGTTAAGCTCATATTTACAGAAGGATAGGCCGGAAAAGTCTTGGAATACGAAACAGAGGAAGAAAGGGTGTTGTTTTGGGTATTGGGCAAGTTTCTTTGCTGTAAGGAATTCCTATAATATTCACTACTCCCCAAGTTCACCGATGCCGAAAACCTGGAATTAGGACTTGACTTCGGGTCTTGGGAGTGTGAGAATTGGATATTGTAGTTTCTTGACAGACTGTAGTCGCTAAACCCCTTTTGGCTCCTTACCTGATTCTCATACCTCAGATTGACATTTCCCCGATATTTATATCGCTTGGTATAAATGGATGCCGATCTGAATGCATAGCTCCCGTTGGTATAAAAATCTCCAGATAGGGTCACATCGGCATAATCGCCTAATGGAACGTAGTACCCCATATCCTGCAGAAAATAACCGGTATTGGGATCATTGCCGAACGAAGGCATTAAAATACCGGCAGACCGCCCTACCGAAAGTGGGAAATACGCAAACGGCATGGCGATAGGCGTAGGCACATCTGCTATGTACAAATTACTGAAGCCCGCAATTACCTTTTTCTTGGGAACAAATTTTGCCTTTCTCACCCGTATATAATAATCCGGATTTACGGTGTCTTTTGAGGTTGTCAGTTTCCCTTCGCTTAAAAAGTAGACGGAGTCGTTCTCTTTTTTCGTAATCTCCGCATATACTTTCATGGCGTCACTACCTAATTGCCCCGCTGCTGCCTGTTGCTCCGTTCGTGAATTCCAGATCAGTGCTTTTTGTGTGTCGTAATTAAATCGGATGGAATCGGGTATTACAATGTTCGAACCCTGTTTAAAGTAGGGCAGCTGGCTGAAATTGCCCAAAGAATCTTTCATTCTACCGGCATAGACCTCATTTTTCACATAATCCATGATAATGATACCTGCCTTCAATTCGGTATCTTGGTAATATATTTCGGCCTCATTATAGAGGTAGATCTTATTTTCTTTTTGACTTAGTTTCACATAATCTTTGGCCTTGTAAGTAATCTTATCCAATAATAAGGAGGGCTTTTGGTTTAGGGAGTCTGCGGCCAGGGAATCTGCAGTAACGGAATCATTAACTACCGGACGCGGAAATAAAGGAGCGCTAATAGAATCTTTTACTACCTTAATATTCAATGGTACAATCCTGTCTTCCTGCGCTTGGGCGCAAAAGCAACCGATAAAAACAAAGAATAGGAAAAGTAAGTACTGTTTGTTTGATTGCAAGGCTATATATCCTATTTTTGTAAAGGTTTGGCGGTCCAATGAGCCATTGTTTAAGATGTCAAACTTACATATATTTTTTGTTCCCTATGTAGGGTGTTACCATAAATTTAACCATTAATAGGGCTATAAAATCCCTAGTATATATGAAAATAAAATTCATTCCCGTATTACTTTTTTTACCGATTTCATTGATGTTCCAATCTTTTTCCGGTCCAATGGTTGCATCGGGATCTGATGATCCCTTTGTTGTGGTATTGGATGCCGGTCATGGAGGTCATGATCCCGGCAATTTAGGTAATGGCTACTTAGAGAAAAAAATTGCGTTAAACATTGTACTTAAAGTCGGGGAAATGCTCTCTAAGAACAAGGACATTAAAGTCATATATACCCGTAAAGATGACACTTTTATAGATCTATATGTTAGGGGAGAGGTGGCCAATAAGGCCAATGCCGATTTATTTGTTTCCGTGCATTGCGATTCCCATACTTCCGATGCGCATGGAGCTGGAACTTTCGTTCTGGGCCTGCATGCCAATAAACAGAACTTTGAAATTGCCAAGAAAGAAAACTCGGTCATCTATTTGGAGGACAATTACGAAAACCGATATGCCGATTATGATATCAATTCCCCAGAATCTGTCATCGGACTTACCATCATGCAAGAAGAATTTTTAGATCAAAGTGTAGCCTTGGCTACCATGATTCAAGAAAACTTCGCAAATTCTTTAAAAAGAACGGACAGAAAGGTAAAGCAGGCTGGCTTTATTGTACTGCATCAAACATTTATGCCAAGTGTTTTGGTTGAAACGGGCTTTTTAACGAATAGGGACGAAGGTGCGTATTTGAATTCAAGCAAGGGACAGACCGAAATGGGAAGTGCCATTGCAAAGGCAATTTTAAATTACAAGGAAGGGGTGCAACCCACTGCTAAAAGTGTTCAACCAACTGTCACAAAACCGGAAGCTAAA
>JBBSKR010000242.1:0-4568 GCA_038256135.1 Flavobacteriales bacterium
CATCGCTATTTGACATAACGGCTAATTATAGATACAGCTACAAGGTTTGTCGCTTGGGTTCTGAGAATTTGAAATTTGCTAAAAAGTTTTTTCTAAGTACAAATATTGAAGCTACGTAAATTAAACAGGCTAATGACCCTGATGGTAATTCTCTTAAAAGCTACAAACGTGAGGGATATTTTACATAATAGAATTATAGCCTACAGCCATACGGTTGGTTTCAATTCTAGATATACCAAACTGTACTATAATTTATATTATGTAAAATAGAATTTTCGATTCTCTCTAAATACTAGATTAAATTTAACACTATTTTTCAATTAACTCCTTATCCTCTGTTTCTAACTCTTTTGCCTTTCCTTGATAGCGAATCCAATTTCGGTGTGAACTACGGACACGTGTGGTACTACTTAAATTATTCTGTATATCAATCGTAAAAACGTACGATTCTGTTGAATCATTCGCTCTAAAAGAAATCTCGTAACTTTTATTGCGCTCATCCTTGATAATTTGAAAATCTCGAGCCGTTCCATCAAATTTGATTCCTGCATCGCTACCATAACCGCCACCCATTTGTCGTTCCCCAAAATAAGGCAAATTGACCGATACATTTCGCCTATCAATTTTTAAAAAATAACCTTCACTGGTAACGTCAATTCGACTCATCGTATTCCCCGGTCGCATTAAGCCACTATTTGCGATTTGTGCCAAAGCATTAGTGATCATCGGTTCCACAGCGGTTACCTCAATTCTAAAAGCTTCTTGCTCCAACATCGTGTCCAATGTAGCATTCGAGCCTAAGAGTTTTTGATTGGTTCCACATCCAAAGGTTAAAACACTAACCCAAACAATAAACAAAATTCTACTTATTCGCATAATTTCTGTTTAGCTATTAAAAACCCAAAAAGCAACTCTACTCATGCCAAAGCGTAGCTACTTCCAACTAAAATTACAAAGAAATGCCCTATCTGATATGGCTGCCGGCATTAATATCTATGGTCGCTCCTGTGGCATGGTCCATCTGTCCGCTGCACATTAAAGCAATAAGCGGTGCCAAGTCCTCTGGTCTGGTCAGTTCATTCAGGGCAATTTCATTTAATACGCGTTGTTCTCCGTGTTCGGCAATAAAATTTTCTGCCATTTGGGTTCTAGTGAACCCCGGAGAAACAATAAAGGATTTTACATTTTGTTTTCCAAAAGACCGGGCTACACTGCGGGCCAAAGAGGTTAAACCTCCTTTTGAGGCTGCATACCCGAGGTATTCTTCGGTTTCTCCCCTAAAAACTGCTCTACTCCCAATGTAAATAAAACGCCCCCCTCCATTAGCTAGAAAATGATCTAATCCCAGTTTGGTCAACAGTCCCGCCGCGTCTAGATTAATGGCGATGGTTTTCTTCCAGACCTCTAACCAAGCTTCGGTATCCAAAGTAGTGGAATGTGCAAGAAATACACCGGCATTTAAAATAATCACATCTAGTTTCCCTAAATCGGCCGTGATGGTTTTAAAAAGCCGGATTACCTCCCGTTCGTCCAACAAATCAGCCTGAAAAGCTTTGGAACCGTTTTGGTGCTTGGCAACTAAGGCCTCGGCAGCTGTTTTATTGGTGTTGTAATGAACGGCTACCTTCCCTCCCATTTCCATAATGTAATCGGCCACTGCCTTACCAATTCCATCCGAAGCACCTGTTAACAGTATTGTTTTACCTTTTAAATCGATATTGGTCATACCTAAATCCTTTATTTTAGTTACTTTACCTTTTTTCTAATCGTAAACACATGTTTCGTTATCCGCTTTGACGTAGTATGATTTGTAGTTTTTTGCTTTTTCATCCATACAACCGCAAAGATTCAAAATGTCGATGGACTTAAAATCTATGGGAGCTGTTTCCGCTTGAATAGAGATATACCCTTCTTTTAAAGGTTTTCCTTCCTGATAGGCGCTTTCTTGATACCCTGAAATATTACCCCCTCCAATGGTAGGTTTATTGAATTCGAGCACCACTTGCCCTTCCATGATATGTTGCACAATAGAATCACCAAGGACCAAGGCCTCTACTGTGACCCATTGGTCTCCAGGATACGTTTTTGAATCGGAATTGATACAGTGTGGGGTAAACAGGCTGTCTCCCATCACTACATTAGTGCCAGGGGTGCACAAATTGGCGGTTGTACGATCATTGGTGCCATCACCTCCCAACAATTGCAGCTCCAAGGAAATTGGAAAATCTTGATTCAGACCCATGGTTTCAGGTTCTTGACAATGTAACATGAGTCCGTTATTTCGAATGGCCCAAGCCGGACCGTCGGTCATTTGTTCCCTTGCAAAGCGATACGTCGCCCTTAGTTTGTAATGCGAGAATTTATCCTTATAAAACAGGTGTCCGAAATTACCCTTGAAGGAATCTGTTTTAATATATCTGACACTCAATAGACTGTCTTCGTACACAAATCGATTCTTATGGTTTACTCCTAGTTCGTATCCTGCAAATTTAGGGGTCCAATCGTCGTAATTGGCCCCATTGAACAAGGAAGCCCATTCTTCCTTTTCTGGTTCGTTAGATTCCTCCCCGCAGGATATGCAAAGTACAATCGTAACCATAGTGGATATCATAATGGCAAAAGACCTAAAACTATTTTTTTCAAATTTTTTAAAGTTCATATGGCCACTGATTTTTAATTATTTGGTTATTGTACCTTTCAAATGTAACTGATATTTTCTACATGTTTTTTAGCCTGTTTCCTGATATAAAAAAAACCGCCCTATTCAAGGCGGTTTCCATTGTATACAACTTCTAAAAATATTATTTGATCTCCACCAACTCCAATTCAAAGGTCAAATCTTCACCTGCTAATGGATGATTGGCATCCACAACTATTTCATTCTCGTTTACTTCCGCTACGCGTAGTTGTTTTTCAGTTCCATCAGCATTGGTTGCCATAAGCGCCATATTTACTTCTGGTTCCAAATCCTTTGGTAAGTCCGATATTTTTACGGACTGAAAAAGCTCCTGTCGCTTTTCGCCATAAGCATCTTCTTTAGCAATAACAATCGTTTTCTTTTCTTTTGGTTCCATATCCAACAATCCCTTTTCAAATCCAGGTATCAAACTTCCTTGCCCCAATTTTACTTCTAAGGGTTCCCGTTCCAATGAACTGTCAAATACTTGTCCATCACTCAGTTTACCAGTATAATGTACCCGTACTAAATCTTCTGCTTTTACTTTGCTCATACTATTAAATTCTATTATTTAACTTAATTGAAGAACAAAGGTATCGTTCTAAATAGCGAATAACGAAAAATAGGGCAAAACCTTCCGTTTTTGGGCCTATTTTAACGAAATCGCAAACAAAATACATTAAAATACAAGATTTTTACACTCTTTAACAAAATTCATAGAGGTCAGTATATTATATCTAAAGGTGATAAACATTAGATGATCATTTTTGCAATTCCGTTAAAAAATTCCCACAAAACTCAAAAGTAGGTTTCAACTCATAAAATTAACCTTAAAAATTTAGTTATTAACCCTAAAAAAATACTGGCCTAATTAATCAATTTCAAATCGCTATTTTAGCGTTTAAATGTTGATTTCAATCGAATATTTCTACTTAGGAACGGTTTAATAATATACATTTACTCATATAAATTAAAATACACTAAATTATGAAAAGTTCCCTAATACCAAGTCTACTAGTGCTGGCCTTACTATTTACAGGTTGCAAAAAAGATGATGTTGATACTGTCGTTCTTCAAGAAACGGTTTACCAATTAACCACACTGAATATGTCAGGTGTTGGTGGCACAGCTACCTTTACAGAAAACAGCGATGGAACAACCTACATTTTGATAGAATTGGAAGGTTCCAACACGGCTGAACATCCTGCTTTCATTCGGTACAATACCTTTGAGGAAGGTGGAGCAAAAGCAATTACCTTAAAAGACTGTACTTGTTTGATCAGTGAAACTGTGGTAACCAAGTTGGATGGTGGTACAAGCATCAATTATGACGGATTGTTAAAGTTTGATGGTCATGTTGCCATACTTGCAAATAAAGATGATGATACCGTTGTTGCGGTAGCCAATATCGGAAGAAATACAAACTAATAATCCATAACATATTTTTGAAAAGCCTTCACTTAGTTGAAGGCTTTTTTATTTTAGGGGAGTAAATGTCCATAGGCATACCACGTCTGTTGACTTTAAAATTTGATAACACGTTTTTTGGAATACCCTGTGGGTTTGTTCCAAGGGTTTTTTTAAAATCTATTTACTCAAAAGTAATTAAGAAAAGTAAACTCCATACACTATCTCTGTTTCACCAAAAATTCTAGATTCCTTGACCGGGTATCGTTTTATGAAATTTTTCTGGATTTTAAAGTATATTCCAGGACATCAAATTCTAGTTCCAAAATTTTTGCATATCCGTTTAGCTTCCAGTCGCTGTAATGCTTGCTATTATTAGCCTGTCAAATATTCTTTCTCCAAAATTCCTTCTGTTCAGCTTATATATGAACTCGTTGAGATATAATTGAAGATATTTCCGTTTTATTTTATGAAACTTCTGTAG
>JBBSKR010000243.1:0-4467 GCA_038256135.1 Flavobacteriales bacterium
AGAACAGGATTGGATATTTAAAAACAGTAAAAGTCTGTCCGAATTATGGGAATTGGATGATGAATATCACAGAGGTACCTTTTTAATTACTACCTATAACCCTATATATTTAAGCGTTGCCAAATATTCAACGAGTACCAATAAATTTCCAGTAGCTGAAAATTCCAGTCTATCATTAGATGGCCCAGTGAGTTTGGACCCTATCGAAGCCAAATTCCAGCTCAGTTTAAAAACCAAAATATTCCACAATATGTTCAATGGCCATATGGACCTTTGGATGGGCTATTCCCAAACTGCCTATTGGCAGATCTACAACAAAAAACTATCAAGACCATTTAGGGAACTGAACTATCAGCCAGAAATCATTTTGAATTTCCCTGTAAAATTTCCTTTTTTAGGTTTTAACGCAAAAATGTTCGGAGCATCCCTGATCCATGAATCCAATGGAAGATCCGACCCCATTTCACGAAGCTGGAACCGCCTCGCCTTGCATGCAGGTTTTGAGCGCAATAACTGGCAGGTCATTTTAAAACCATGGTTGCGGTTAGGAAGTAAAGTCGATAATAACGAAAATATCTCGGATTTTATCGGTAGAGGGGAGGCAAATGCAGTCTATGATTGGGGGAGGCAGCGATTCAGGGCCATTGCAAGACATTCCTTGAATTTTGGCGATAAAAGTAGGGGAAGTATTCAGTTCAATTGGTCGTTCCCGATTTTTGAAAACTTTAATGGTCATTTACAATTCTTCGATGGATACGGGGAAACCCTCATTGATTATAACCATAGACAGACCACTTTCGGGGTAGGGGTATCCTTGATCAATTAACTATTTTTTAATCTTGGGCCAACATGATACTAAGTGGAAAATACGTCAATTTTCATACATTTGATAAAACACCGATCGTATGAAAGTCAAACTTCTTTCTTTGTCCCTTTTTCTTTTTATGTTTCTAACCATGGCTCAAGAACATGTTCACCTAGGTTCACGAGCCATCACTTTTCCCGATATTCCAGGCTATAAAAGTCTAAAAACCGATTTACATATCCATACCGTATTTTCAGATGGTAACGTTTGGCCTAATATAAGGGTCATGGAAGCCTTGCGTGACAATTTGGATGCGATTTCCCTAACCGAACATTTGGAGTATCAGCCCCATAAAGTAGATATTCCGCATCCTGATAGAAACCGTTCCTATGAAATTGCCATGGCCGAAGCCAAGGAACATGATTTATTGATTATCCATGGGTCCGAAATTACCCGAAGCCCACCGATGGGGCACAATAACGCGGTATTTATAAAGGATGCCAATCCCATTTTGCAGGATGACGCAGCAGATGCCTTTGCCGAATCAAAAAAACAAAATGCCTTTGTTTTCTGGAATCACCCTGCCTGGTATGCACAAGCGCCAAAAGGAAATCCTATTTTGAGCGATTTTCAAAAAGAACGGATTGCAAAAGGAGAACTTCACGGTATCGAAGTGATCAATTCAGTCGATTATGCACAAGAATCACTTGCCCTGGCCTTAGAAAACAACTTGACCATTATGGGCACCAGTGATATCCACGGACTTATCGATTGGGACTATACGGAAAAGGGCAATCAAAGACCGATCACCTTGGTTTTCGCAAAGGAAAAAAGCCTAGAGAGCATTCAAGAAGCGCTGTTTGCAGGTAGAACCGTAGCCGTTTATAATGATTTGTTGGTAGGCAAGGAAGCGTATCTAAAACCCCTTTTGAAGGCGAGCATTCAGGTAGAAAAAGCAAGCTACATCAACGATACACAAGTTCTTGAACTAGAACTCAAGAATGTAACCAGTAGCGATTTACTTTTTCAGAATGAATCTGAATATACGTTCTACGATAGCTCACCCGTTTTTGAAATTGCAGCGGGAGAAACAAAAAGAATATTGGTGAAAACTTTGGAAAACAAAGAAGAAATAACGCTAAAGCTAAAGGCTTTGGGCTGTTTTACGGCACCTAAAGTACAGCCTGTAATTGCATGGGATATTACAATAAACTAAGTTTTAACAACAGTCATGACCGATTTCCTTTTCAAAATCTGGTAACAATTTGACACGAAAGAGTTCAGGAGTTTTTTCCGAGATGGTTATTTTTTTAGCGATTAGGTCCACATCAAAATGAAAGGAAGAAAAATCACCGTCGCATTCATTTTCCAGTCGCTGCAATAAGTAACGGGTTATTTTGGTGCGCAAGGTATATTCCAAATTCAAAAGACTTTTCGAAAGCTCCTTGGTATTTTCCGTGTCCGTTTTCCAATTAAAATTCAAAATCTCTAGGAATTTAGGGAGATAAGGTAACCCAAAAAAATAAAATTAATGAGGCGCAATCGATATTATTGGATAAACGTACAATTATATCTTGCCATCTACATAATCCTGAAGATATCCATAACGTTCGGTCAATTTTCCATTTTGGGTCATACGGGCACGTTGTAGCACCCCATCCTTATCCCCATTAAAAAATGCAGGAATCACATTTTTCATAAACGCCTCCCCAAACCCTTCACTGGCATCACGGGGAAGCTCACAGGGCAGATTATCAACGGCCATTACGGCAATAGCATCTGGATTTTTGAAGTCCGTTTCCGATTCTGTTTTGGGATCATACCCATAAATAGGATCTGCAATGGTAGCGGGTTTAATGGTTGAAGCTACCGGCCCGTCGATATCGCAACTAACGTCGGCGACAACTTTTATCTTGAAATCGGGGTGCTTTGCATCTTCACGGGTGAAAAGATAGGGTGCCCCTTGGCCATAAAAATGACCGGCGATAAAAAAATCGGTCACCTTTGCAAAGCGGAAAAAGTTGGATTTATATTCCTCTGGATGTGCAAAGAAATTTGCCTTGTTGCCACGAGTACCATCTTTCCGTTTATTGTATTCCCCAGCGTCTATCTGACAATAGACTGGTTCCTTAAAATTTTGTTCCAGATATTCGGAGACGTTGATTCTACGCATGCCCATACCATCTAACATTTCCCTAGAGCCATTCCCTACCCTTCCCCTACCGGTCAATAAGACCTTGATGTTAGGTAATTTTAAGTTTTTAAGTTCGGATATTAGCGCTGCCTGGTCCGGTAAATCATTGGCTTTGGGCAGTTCATATTGCTCATGTTTGAGTCCGTATGCCCTAAACCCATTATAAGCACCAACGATGCCAGCATACCTGCCAAAAGCAACCAAGCGTTGTTCTTGTGCGTTGGTGATGACTTCGTGATCGTAGAGTTCGATATCCTTATCTAAAACAGCCTTAAGCAAATCTCGATTATAGGGTTGTTTTTTAATGGTGTGGGAGAAAAAAAAGTATTTCTTATTGGGGATAAGCGCCTCAATCGGAACTTCCTTTACCCCTAAAAGTACATCACATGCCGCCATTTCATCGACAACCGGGATACCCAATTGTATATAGGCATCATCGGCATAGGCCCTGATGGGAGAAGGTTCAACAATTATTTCCGCTTTAGGATAGGTGTTCAAGACTTTTTGACAGGCTTTGGGCGCTAACACAGCACGTCTATCCGGTGGGTTTTTACGCTCTCTGATGATTCCGAACTTCATATAGGGTCTTTGGTATAAATATTGCATAAATGTAAAGGGAATTGCAGCAGTTCGCAAACTTTTGTTAGCTTTGCTGCCCGCGTTAGGCATCTCGACTGCGTTTAAATTGAACGAGGACGAAATGCCCGATATGAAAACAAGGATTTTTTGCGTTAGGGATAGAGGCAAGTACCGTGTACTGCCGAAAGCCCGACCTTTTTGCAAAAAAGGGAACGCCCAATAAATGTTCTTTGAAAAAAATCATGAGAGAATTGTACGCTTCGACGTAGTCCCTTCGGCTGCGCTCAGGGTTCAATTCGTTAACGGTAGGCTAAGCTTACCTAACTCATTGAAGGGGCCGACCGGTTTTGACAGCGAGACCAGTTGGAATGTAAGCATGCCGAGCGCTGGGGTACAGCTCGTAAATATCATACTTCACACTTTTAATTGGCGAAAATAATTACGCTCTTGCCGCTTAATCCGAATTATAGTAGGATTTAGCCTCGTCCCTACCAGGTAGGGAAGCGAGATGTTCCTGAATAGCCCTTGTTGACGGCGATTCTTATAGGAGCACCAGAAAAGTCAACACAAGGGTATCCGCTCGCTTTGGTGGTACCACTAAAACCTTAAGAAGATAAGTGTGTATTAGGCCGTATCTGGTCAGGTGCGCAACGAAAACCAAGCAGATACTACGCATGTAGAAAGCATTTTAATTGCTTGTTTGGACGAGGGTTCGAATCCCTCCGGCTCCACTTTATACCCTCGTATCGCTAATAGATACGGGGGTTTATTTTTTTAGTTGACAAATTGGTTTACAAATTCAAACGATTAGTCTTCACCTAACCAATACTTGAAACCTATCCCGAACATTACTATACCTATCTAAAGTTTTTCCACTCATAAATTATAC
>JBBSKR010000244.1:0-4432 GCA_038256135.1 Flavobacteriales bacterium
AACTATCGACCGGCGTTTGCGCAATTGAAATTACGGGGTTGCACATGCCCAATATACTTACGAGAACATAAAATAAAGGGAATGAAATTTTATTGTATTTCATTCCCCTAATGTAAAAACAATTTATCGATTAATTTCCTGATGGCGGCGGTGGTGGCGGTGGAATGTCGTCACCATCGCTACAACAAGCCTGTAATTCAATTTCTTCTTCCGCTACGGTTTCTGAAGCAAGAAAATTTAATTCAAGAAATTATTATAATTTGGTTCAATAGTTCATGAATTAAAACTATCCCAATTTGCGGAACAGTTTCACCATTATCTTTTAGGGTTAAATATTTATTTTTTTAGGTGCGTTAAGGGTTTCATAAACCGTGCTATTCATTTGTAGAAGAACATACATTTATATCCATATTCAATTGATAAAATAGTTATTCGACCCATTATAAATAAATCGACTATGGAAATGACAATAAAAAAACCTGGGGGTATGGGAGTGGTATGCGAAGATGCCCTTACCACTTTCAGGGTCTGGGCACCACATGCAGAAAAATTCTTCGCAATAGGTGACTTCAACGAATGGAAGAAAGACGATCTTGAAATGGAACCGGAAGAAAATGGCTATCGGTCGGCAACAACCGACAAGGCGGAAAATGGCAACGAATACAAATATCTGACCCATAATGGTGTTGCTGTCTTAGAACGTAATGATCCGTATGCTTTCGAGGTAACCAACAGCAATGGCAATTCCATCGTAAGAAATGTTGATTTCAACTGGGAAGGCGACCATTTTGAACTGTGCAAGTTCAATGAACTTGTTATCCACGAACTGTATATAGGAACTTTCAATAGAACCAAATCCGAAAGGGTTGGCTTCAGAGCGCGATGTGAAAAATCTTGAAGTGATTGACGGCACAACCGATGGGAATGCCTTTAGTGGCATATTGGACATACCCGGATATGCGGCCTTGATCTTCACCTCTTAGCAATTGCTGTTATATTGTCTTTATAGCGTGCTGAAAAATAATCAAAGCAGTAGATAAAACCATTTTTTTAATCAATAGCACCGAAAAATAATTCATAACTAATAAAAGGGAATATCATGGAAATCAACACAGAAAATATCCATCAGGAGATCAGGGAAATTCTGAAAAAAAATAGGGATGCACAAAAAGGTTTTACCAAGGCCGCCGAAAATGCGAATAGTGTTGCGGTGAAGGAATATTTTCTAAAAAAATCGAAAGACCGGGAAAAGTTCAACGAGAAATTACTTGTTGAAATCCGTTCGGGCTATCCACAAGTGGAGGTTGAAGGATCGTTCACAGGTACCGTCCACCGCGCATGGATGGACGTAAAGGCCCTTTTTTCGGCGGAGGATGACGAAACCATGTTAGAAGAAGCAATTCGAGGAGATAAGGCGGCGATTGAGGAATACGACGATGTTCTGGACTATAAGGCGTTACCTGTAGGGCTCAGGTACCTTTTGAACGAACAAAGGGAAATGATACGAACCGACGTTCGTCAAAACGCTAAATTAGAGGATTTGACCTGACATGAAAATACGATTATTGAGGTTGTCTAAAAGGTGGATTGGCCCTATTGTCAAATTGAGCGCAGTCGAAATACTTTAAAAATCAAAAAGTTGTAGTTCTCGACTGCGCTCAAAATGACAAAATGATAAATAGCGAAACTTATGAGTCCCGCTTTTATAGCATACTTAAACTTAAATCGGGTTTAATTTTCTGTTTCCTCTGCTGCGGCATTAAGTTCAAAATCCTGTTCCGTCTTGTTGGCGGCAACTATAGCTATATCTTCAACGGTTTGGGAATCCTATCCTTCCAAATTCACTGTAACATCATAGCTTCCGGCCTCAAGGCCCATAACCATGTAAGCACCTCTCTCGTCTGAAAAAGTAGTAGTGGTCAAGGTGTCATCAGTAAAAATTGATGCCTGAGCCCCTTCCAACCCAACGGTTGTTACCTCTTCCGAGATGGTAATCAGTCCGAATAAACTACCAGCAGTTGACATGTTTCAAAAACAAAACCGCTGCACTTCTACAAGCTCAGTGACCGCACTACAAAAACCAAGAAACAGACTTTTTTTATCTTGGTTCTTAGAAATTCTATTTATTAAATTCAGATTGCGACCGAACCTGAACTCTAATATTATTTTATAGGTATACCACTAGATTTGATACCATTTGCAAATACATGTGACCTTTTAAGGTTATATAAAGCTTTGAAAAATGTTAAAGCGCTAACCCTCAAATAGTAACATAGCTAAACTCCCCATAGTCCCTTTTTCGATTCAGCATAGTTTCCCTCAAAAACCATAGTGATTTTGTAGCGATAGAGTGAAGTTTTGAAATCCCTAATTGTTAATTAAGTAAAATAAACGTTAGATTTAACAGGTTGACAAATATTATTTCAAATTTTATCCTCATAAAATTTGCGTTATTTATTGTTATTTTAGTATACGTCCCAAATAATCAATTCTTCTCATGGAACAAACTCAGTTGACAAATATCTTTCTAGATCAAAGCAAGGACCATATTTGGATAATTAACCTTGACTACCAATTGATTTATGCCAATAAAAGGTATCTAAACCTTGTGAAAGAAGTTTCAGGGAAGGAACAGAAGCTTCACGAATCTGCATTTGCAGAAGGCTTTGGTGAGGGGTATATTGAAAAATGGAAAGCCTATTACAGCAGGGCGCTTAAAGGAGAGTATCTTGAAATAGAAGAGCATTACTCTCATCCAGAAACAAATGAAATACAATATGGTCAAATTACTTTAGAACCTTTGAGGGGAGATGATAAAGAAATTTATGCGGTAGCTTGCCAATCAAGGGATATTACAGATATCGTAAAACATGAATCTGAAGCAAATCAATTGATCGATGCTTCTTTAGATGTCTTTTGTACCATTAATGAACAAGGCAATTTTGTTTTTGTTAGTGCTGCTTCTGCAGGTCATTGGGGATACGTACCTGAAGAGTTGATTGGCACACCTTACGTGGATTTGATTTTAGAAGAGGATGTATTAAAAACTAGTGAAATAGCTGCTGCTATTCTTAGTGGCAAAGAGGTTAAATCTTTTATTAATCGTTATAGGAAAAAAGATGGGAGTATCGCCTATAATTTATGGTCGGTAAGATGGGGCAACACATCCAAACTCATGTATTGTGTGGCCAGGGATGCCAAAGAAATAATTGAGCAGGAAGAAAAAATTCAACAAAGCGAACAACGATTTAAAGCGTTGGTTCAAGAAGGTTCCGACCTGATAAGTATCCTGGACGCTGATGGCAATTATCTCTATACCAGTCCAACCAGCACTTCTATTCTTGGGATTACACCAGAAGAGCTTATTGGAAGAAATGCGTTAGAATTCATCTATCCAGAGGATGTAGAACGGACCTTAGCCAGTTTGCAAAAAATAACCACTGAAAACAGGGTAACAGTTGAACCCTTTCGTTTTCAAAACCATAAAAAGGAATGGAGATGGATTGAAACGGTGTTGACGAATATGTTTGACAATCCAGCAGTGAACGGTATCGTAGCCAATTCGAGGGACATCACAGATAAAATTAAGGAAGAACATAAACTAAAATCAGTTTCGGCAATTGCAAATATTGGTTATTGGCGCCTTGAATTAGATGGAAATACCCTTAGCTGGACAGATGAAATTTATAATATATGGGGTAGACAAAGAGAAAGTTTTAAGTTGAATTATGAGAGTTTTATAAAAACCATACACCCTGCTGATTTACTACTTTTTGAGAAAAACCAAGAGTTAGCGTATCAAGGCTCAGCTTCCCATAATCATATTCACAGAATAATTTTACCTGACAACCGAGTACGATGGGTACATGAATTGGGTAGATTGGTTAAGGATGAGGATGGAAAGTCAATTGCATTTGAGGGGACTGTACAAGACATTACCAAACAAAAAGAGGAAGAACAAAGATTGAGACTCCTTGAAAGTGTTATCACGAACACGAATGACGCTATTTTAATTACTGAAGCGGAACCACAAGATGAACCAGGGCCAAAAATCATATATGTAAACGAGGCGTTTACGAAAATGACAGGTTACGAAGCGGGGGAAGTTATCGGTAAAACACCCCGGATGCTTCAGGGACCTCATTCTAATAAAGAAGAACTGGCAAAACTGGGACGTGCACTCAGAAATTGGGAACCTTATGAAATGACCACCATCAACTATAAAAAAAGCGGAGAAGAATTCTGGATAAACTTCAGCGTAACACCTGTAGCGGATGAAAAAGGGGGGTACACCCACTGGATTGCGGTAGAGCGGGATGTGACCGAGCAAAAAAACAAAGCGCTGGAAAATGAATTATTGGCACAAATCAGTGGGAATTTCAACACTGAACACGACCTTTCCAGTGCTACGGACGAGTTATGTAAATCAATT
>JBBSKR010000245.1:0-4372 GCA_038256135.1 Flavobacteriales bacterium
AGCATCTTTCTGTTGTATATGGATGCGATTGTCCATACCCTAAATCAAAATATGAGCGTAATGCGGAATATGTTTTCTTTTTTACTACTGCTATTGGTCTGCCAAACCCACGCCCAGTTCGGCAAAAATTGTGAATTAAGACAGGTCAAGATCAATCTACTTAATCCTGGGTTTGAATATGAGATGGCATTGGGAACCAATACTACGTTTGATATCAAAGCCGGACTACAAATCGCATTAGATCCAATGCTTCCCGATGTTTATAAGGAGGTTGGGTTTTTTCCAGCAATTGCAGGTCAATATCGCTATTATTACAATTTTGAAACTCGTCAACGGAACCGAAAGCAAATTTATGGTAACTCGGCCAATTATGTCGCCCCAGCAGTTGCTGTATTCTTTCCCGGCCTACGTACTATAGCCAATGAGTTGGTACAAGGTGTCTTTGGTTATGCAGGTTTGGTCACGGGGCTACAACGTAGCTACGACTCGGGATTCAACTTCTCGGTGGATGCAGGTGCAGCCTATTATACCGGTAATTTTGATGGGGCTATATTGCCTGTTGCCAATTTAAGTATAGGCTGGATCATCAGTGAAAAACGATGGTGTGTCGGAAGGTGAGTGATGCGGCTAGTTAGTAAGAGCAGTAGCAGTTGGCAGGGAAATTAGGGCTAATTTTTAGTTGGTATTTTGATGTTTGAAGCTTCCGGTAAGAACGTGTTTTGGAACTTGGACTTGTATTTGAATTTGGTTTTTGGTGTTGAACTTGAACTTGAACTTGAACTTGGTTTTGAACTTGGAATTTGATTCGTTAATCACAATACCCACCCCTTGATCCCCTCCCAGGAGGGGAGGCTTTTTGCTCGAATTCTAACGGAAACTTAGACATGTAAACCTTGAACTAGAGACCCTTACCATCCATTGTATTTGAGCTTGTATTTGGATTGGGTTTAGAATTAGAATTTGAATTTGGTTTTGGTTTTGGTTTTGGTTTTGAATTTGAACTTGAACTTGTTTCGAACGTCACCCCCAATTCATAAAATTTCATTAAATCAGGTGGTTGGTTTTGTTTGATCGCCTAGTTTTAATTGCAACTACAAACTAGCCAAATGAAAAAAAGTATCGTGTTATGCCTTCTTCTTACCGTAACCATAGTGCAGTCACAAATTAGGGGAGTTACGGAAAAAGGATCGGGAATCGTAAACTTGGAACGACATCAATTTAAATTTGATCTGTTCAGTCCGGGTATCAGTTATGAATTTGGACTTTTCAGAAATCAAAGTATTTCTACCAATTTGGGATTGGCCGCTGCTACCTATGAGGAGGGTTATGCCTATGGATTTGCTATGAATAACCGGTATCGTTATTATCACAATTTCAATAGGCGCATCCGTATGAATAAAAATGTGTCGGGCAATTCTGGAAACTATATTGCAGCGGCGCAGGCTATTTTCTTTTCACAACTGCGACTTTCTACCAATATTGAGGGGCCAGATGATTTTAATTTAGGGTTTTATGGGATGGTCTATGGTATTCAACGCACCTATTCAAAAGGATTTAATTTCAATGCAGAACTGGGAGCAGGGCTCTATAAAGGAGATGGTGTGCCAGACGGCTATGGACCATTGATCAATTTTACTTTTGGCTGGGTAGCGACAAAACGAAAATCAAGAAAACCGACTTTTGATTAACGCATGATTTTTTTTATAGTATTTAAGAGCTAAATACTATTCCTAAGGCTTCATTGTTATCCTTTGTAATATTTCAAGTCTTTAATATGTACGAACCTCTGACATTATTCTTCTCGGGAACAACCTAATTCGTAGACTTGTTTCATTGATGGTAATATTGGTGACGATAGTATGTAAGTTACTTTTAGAGTAAACTATGATTTTGTTTGGATGAAATCAAGAAGTAGTCAAACTGGACTGTAAGATGAAAAAGAACGTATAGAACGATAAGGATTTGATTCTTTTTGGTGTGGGATATAAGCTGACCGATTCATTTCTACTGATTATACTAATTCTCAACTCCGTCTTTGAGTAAAAAGATTCTGATATTCAAAATCAACCTTTGATAAATATATTGTGGCCAGGAGTATCTTATGAAATGGGTATTGCTAAAAATAATTCGTTAAAGTTTGATGCAGGAGTAAGTCTTGGTGCAATATCCTTTAATGAATCTGGTTTTGACATCTTTCCTAGATTAGACGGCCAGTTTAGAAGGTATTATAATTTCGAAAGGCGAAAAAGTAAGGATAAAACTATTTATGGTAACTCGGGTAACTTCTATGGAGTACATTCTTATTACACTTCAGATTTTTCAATATTGGGTACCGATTTTGATCCAGAGCTAACAAATATTATCCTATTTGGTCCGGCAGCATTTGAAACTTTTATTTCGGGGGCACTTATGGATTGCAGCGTACTTATGCATCTGGTTTTAACTGGGGATGGCAAGTCGGACTTGGTTTTATTTCAGTAGATTATTGGGAAACAGGAAGTGCTGTTACCGTAACAGATCAATTTTCGCTTTACCCAAACCTAAGGGTGACTTTTGGCTGGGTTCTGGGTAAAAATAATTCTAAATAATCCCCTCAAAATCAATAAGATAAAAATAACAAAAGATTAAGTGAAGCTATGGAAAATTGAAGTATCTTTGCACGCTTAAAATAGACCTTATGTCCGCTACTAAAAATATTGCGATCATTGCGCACGTAGACCACGGTAAAACCACCTTGGTAGATAAAATAATGTACCACTGTAGCTTGTTTCGAGAGAACGAGAATACAGGAGATTTAATTTTGGACAACAATGATCTGGAACGGGAACGTGGCATCACCATTACGTCAAAGAACGTATCCGTTGTTTATAAGGGTACTAAGATCAATATTATCGATACCCCAGGTCACGCAGATTTTGGCGGGGAAGTCGAACGCGTGTTGAACATGGCAGACGGTGTCTTGTTGTTGGTAGATGCTTTTGAAGGCCCCATGCCACAAACTCGTTTTGTATTGAAGAAGGCCATCGACCTAGGGTTGAAGCCTTGTTTGGTAATTAATAAGGTAGATAAGCTCAATTGTACCCCAGAAGAGGTGCATGAAAAGGTTTTTGACCTTATGTACGAGTTGGGTGCCGAGGAATGGCAATTGGATTTCCCTACGGTTTATGGTTCTGCAAAGAACAACTGGATGAGTGAGGACTGGAAGAATGAGACCGAAAATATAGAGCCGCTTTTGGATATGGTTATTGAACATATTCCAACCTTTGAACCAAAAAAGGGGAATACACAAATGTTGATTACCTCTTTGGATTTTTCTTCCTTCACAGGAAGAATCGCTATTGGTAGATTGCAGAGAGGAACTTTGAAAGAAGGTCAACAGATAGCATTGGTCAAAAGGAATGGTAATATCGTAAAATCCAAAATAAAGGAACTTTACGTTTTTGAAGGTCTTGGCAGAAAGAAGGTAGATGAGGTGGAAACCGGTGATATTTGTGCATTGGTTGGTGTAGAAGGTTTTGAAATTGGGGATACTGTCGCCGATTTGGAAAATCCAGAGCCGTTAAAAACGATTGCTATTGATGAACCAACAATGAGTATGTTGTTCACTATTAATGATAGTCCGTTTTTTGGACAGGATGGTAAATTCGTGACTTCAAGACATATAAAAGATCGTTTGGCCAGGGAATTGGAAAAAAACCTTGCCTTACGCGTCAATGATACCGATAGTGCGGATAAATTCTTGGTTTTCGGTCGTGGGGTCTTACACCTTTCGGTATTAATCGAAACCATGAGACGTGAAGGTTATGAATTACAGATAGGGCAGCCACAAGTTATCATCAAAGAAATTGATGGCGTAAAATGTGAGCCTATTGAGCATTTAACGATTGATTTACCGGAAGAAGTTTCTGGTAGGGCAGTAGAGATGGTATCGATCCGTAAAGGGGAAATGACCAAAATGGAGGCAAAGGGCGAGCGCATGTTATGTGAGTTCTATATTCCATCACGAGGCATAATCGGTCTTCGTAACCAGTTATTGACCGCTACCGCCGGTGAGGCCATTATGGCACACCGCTTTTTGGAATATCAACCGATGAAAGGGGATATCCCTCAACGCCAAAATGGTTCATTGGTTTCTATGGAGAAAGGGAAGGCAATTCCTTATTCTATCGATAAATTACAAGATCGTGGTAAGTTTTTCGTAGATCCGGGTGAGGATATTTATGAGGGACAGGTTATTGGCGAAAATTCTCGTGGAGACGATATGACCGTGAACATTACCAAAACTAAAAAAATGTCGAACGTTCGTTCTTCTGGAGCGGATGACAAGGCGAAAATTGTACCTGCCATCAAATTTTCATTAGAGGAAGCGTTG
>JBBSKR010000246.1:0-4316 GCA_038256135.1 Flavobacteriales bacterium
ATTATTCACGTAACCCAAGGATATGGCACCGCCATGTACCTTTTTTAGCTTTTCCTCGGTATCCAATTGAATTACGTCCCTTCTAACGGTATCGACCGAAACATTAAGCACTTCGGAAATATCGGTCAACAAGACCCTGTTGTGCAATGCAACTTCATTTAGTATCAATTGATGTCTCTCCTCTTTAAGCATAGTTTGCGATTTTGTCGATTAAATGGTAGTCCTAACAAATGTAGCATGAATTTGCAATCTTTATAATAAATAATTTTAAATTTCGATTTATTGCAAAATATTACCGCATAAGGTTGCAAATTATTAAGTTTTAGTTATTTTTACCTTAAAGAAACAATTTTGAAAATTGTCCTTTATTCTAAAAATCAATTAACTAACTCAGAACCCTATGGAAAAAATTAGTGTAAAACACTGTAAGATTTTATCGAGATCAGTTGTTTTTCTGACCTTAATGGCAAGTGCATTGTCCTTCGCGCAGACATCGGAATATTCTTTTAGCGGTACCATTACAGATAGTAGCAATGGCGCACCGATACCAGGTGCCTCCGTATTTATTAACAATACTTCAGTTGGCGGTGTTACCGACTTCGACGGTAAGTATTCCTTTAATTCGAATATGGCGAACGGTAACTACCAATTGAAAGTAAGTTATTTGGGGTTTTCAACTAAAACAGTCTCGATTACTCTAGGTTCAACCACTAAAATTTTAACCGATGTGGTCCTTCAGGAAGATTTGTTGAGCTTGGACGAAGTTGTTGTTACCGGTTCTACGGTAGGGGTCAATAAACGAACTTTGGGTAACTCCATTTCATCGGTCAAGTCGGAGGATTTGGTCAACAATGGTGCAACCGCTGTAGATCAGGCCATTTCCGGTAAAGTTACCGGTGCCTTGGTGCAACAAAACTCCGGTGACCCCGCAGGTGGAATAAGTATCCGATTGAGAGGACCGAGCACGGTTTTGGGAAGTTCCGATCCTTTATATATAGTAGACGGTATCATTATCAGTAATTCAAGCAACCAGTTGGTGGATCTTGGCGGTAACGCCCAGAACAGGTTGGCGGATCTAAATCCGAATGATATAGAGCGGATAGAAATCATAAAAGGTGCCGCTGCAGCAGCCGTTTATGGTTCTAGGGCAAGTAATGGTGTGGTTCAGATTTTTACCAAAAAAGGTAAAACCGGGAAACCAAGGTTTAGTTTTTCGACCAACGTCAAGGTAAATGAGCTTCGGGATAAAATAAATTACAATACTGTTCCTTTGGCATGGGTTAATCCTTTCGATAGGAACAATTTGGAAACGGTACCGGTCACTAGATACGATCTTCAAGATGAATTTTTCGGATCCGGCTTCGGAGTGGAAAATTATCTTTCGATGAACGGGGGAACTGATAAAACTTCCTATTTTTTATCCGCCTCACATCTTGATAATGAAGGTATAGTTAAAAGCACCGATTTTCAACGCGTAGGTTTCAAGGCGAACCTGACACAAAAGGCATTTGATTGGCTAACCGTAAATGCGGGGTTGAATTACGTAAGAAGCCAGAGCAACGACATTCCCAACGGCGGTATAAATGCTGCTTATGGCGCAATTACCGGCTTTGTATTCAGTGATAATTCAATAAGCCCTTTTCCGAACGAATCAGGTGTTTTCCCTGTTACTTCCTTATTGGTGCCTCGAACTAATCCCTTAGAAGCGGTCAATAGATTCGATTTTGGACAAAAAGTGAATAGGTTCATCACAAGTATCGGTCTGGATGCGAAAATAACCGATAATTTATCGGCTAGCTATACATTGGGTATCGATTATTTCAATCAATCGGCAACAGCTTTCATTCCGATAAATAATACTTCGCCGAACGGTAATGGATTCGCGCGTAGGTCCGATATTAACAATTTTCAGTACAATAGTGACCTGAACCTCTCCTATAAAACGGATATAACGGAAAAGGTTACATCCACAACAACACTAGGTGGTTCTTGGCAGTACGAGGAATTTGACAGAATTGGCATAAGTGCCGACGGTTTACCTCCCATAGTGGAAACCGCTGAAAGTGGAAGTATCTTGGCACAAGGTGAGAGCAGGTCTCAAATATCTTATTGGGGATCTTTTGTACAGCAATCATTCGGCTTTATGGATAAGTTGTATATAAATGGTGCCGCACGTGTTGATGGTGCCTCTACTTTTGGGGAGGATGAGCGTAACCAGATCTATGCAAAAGCAAGTCTTTCCTACATACTTTCTGAAGAGGAGTTTTGGAAAAACACCTTTGGCGATGCCTTCAATACGTTTAAACTGCGCGGGTCTTGGGGACAGGCAGGGAACTTGACCGCACTTTCCGCATTTCAGCGTTTTACCCTGTTGAATCCCTCAGCAATCAACGGATCTCCAAGTTTGGTTCCAAGCACACAACAAGGCGACCTTAACGTGGCTCCGGAGCGCCAGGAAGAAATCGAATTCGGATTTGACGCCGGTTTTTTGAACAACAGAGTAGGTATTGAATTGACTTATTATAAACAGGATGTTACAGACCTATTATTACCAAGGGAACTTGCGCCTTCCACAGGTTTTGGATCAAGAGTAGAAAATGTTGGTAACTTGGAAAACAAGGGTCTTGAAATATTGCTAAAGGTATCCCCTGTAAAATCAGAAGATTTCTCTTGGGACGTAACCGCAACATATTCCAAAAATGAAAATACCGTTACCAGCGTTGCAGGAGGTGGACAATTTGCACTTGCCGGCAGCTTTTCAACGAATTATGTGATAGAAGGTGAGCCTTTAGGGGTATTTTACAGGCAATTTTATGCAAGGGAACCCGATGGTAGTATTTCTTTGGATGCCAACGGATATCCATTTGCAGGTGTTACGGAAGATGGCTCAACATCTAAAGTTATCGGCGATCCAAATCCCGAGTGGTTCGGTTCCTTGATCAATGAATTTACCTACAAGGACTTTGCATTTCGGGTTCAGTTCGATGCCGTACAGGGTTTTGATGTTTTCAACTGGAACCGAAGACTCCTGGACAATGTTATCTTTGGAGGAGGCTCAAATGTTGGCCAAGAACTATTGGGCAACCGACCCAAAGGATTCGGAGGTGCACAGGCTGGAATATTCGAGGAATTCGTGGAGGACGGCTCATTCGTAAAATTGCGGGAATTGGCATTGAGCTACAACATCAGGAATCCCTTAAAAGGCGTGGATAATTTGAAATTCAGTCTAGTGGGTAGAAACCTCTTTTCTTGGGACGATTATAGCGGATGGGATCCGGAAATAAACTCCGCAGGTCAAAGTAACGGAGTACGGGGCTTTGATTTTGCCGGGGTACCAATACCAAGGACATATCAAATAGGTGTAAATGTCAACTTCTAAAAAAATTAATGAAATGAAAAAAAATATAACATATAGAACGCTTTACGCTTTGCTATCGATTTTCGTATTGATATCATGTGAAACGGATTTTGAAAACCCTAACGCCGCAACAGCGGATGAGACTTTCTCCTCAAGGGAGGGAATATTGGCAGCTTCCGTCGGCCTACAACAATTGTATTCCACGACCGGGGTAAGATGGATGGTTGAAACACCTGCAATAACTACACGGGAAGGCGGAATAACCACCACCTTTCAAAATATGATAGAATTGGAGGACGGTGGTTCGAGCTTGCCTAATTTCAATTCGAACATTCAAGGGCTATGGTCATCGATGCTCAGGATAATGAAGATTGCCGAGGATATAGAGGAAAATGCCACAAGTATCGATTTGGAGTTAGGTACCCAAAGTGGATTAATAGCACATGCCAAATTGTTCAAGGCGATGGCCATTGGTAACTTGGCCCAAAATTTTGAACAAGTGATAATCCGCACCAATAATGACAATACAGCGGAATTCGTGACCAGAATAGCAGGTCTTGAAACTGCTATCTCACTGTTGAACGAAGCCAAGACTTCCCTTGCAACGACCCCTATATCAGCTGAATTTACGAATGCTGTCACACTCGGTAATATTGACGTACTGAATTCCATAAATACTTTTTTGGCCAGATATAATCTGTTCGTAGGTAATTATGATGCTGCGATCAGTGCGGCCAATGAGGTAAACTTAGCCTCGACCTCTACATTTGTATATGACTCCCAAAATCTCAATCCTATTTGGAGTAGGGTCTTTTTAAATGACGCCCCTAATTTTAAACCTAGGGATAATTTTGGTTTACCGTCTGAATTTGTATTCGAACCTGGTGACGGTAGGCTTTCATTTTATTTGGTACCGTTGGATGAAACGAATCAAAATGGTTTACCTATCGAAGATCTA
>JBBSKR010000247.1:0-4286 GCA_038256135.1 Flavobacteriales bacterium
AATGTCTCGTTTACATAATCACCCTTTTCATCTTTTTGGCGCTTATCGGTAATACTAATGGTCACCCCTTTGTTCAAGAAAGAAAGCTCTCGCATTCTATTCGACAAGGTCTCATAACTATATTCGATTGTCTGAGAAAAAATGGTTTCATCTGGGTGAAAGGTAACCACTGTGCCCCTTTCCGTAGTATCCCCTACTCGTTTAACGGGATATAATGCCTTGCCCCTTTCATATTCCTGTTGCCAAATAACACCTTCCCTATAAACCGTTGCCGTCAAATGATCAGAAAGGGCGTTTACCACAGAGACCCCAACACCATGAAGACCGCCTGAAACTTTATAGGAATCCTTATCGAACTTTCCTCCTGCCCCGATTTTGGTCATGACCACCTGAAGCGCAGAAACACCTTCCTTTTTATGAAGATCCACAGGAATACCCCTACCGTTATCCTTTGTAGTTATGGAATTATCCTCATTAATGATGACACTTATCGTGTCGCAATGACCTCCCATTGCCTCATCTATGGAGTTATCCACTACTTCATACACCAAGTGGTGCAACCCGCGTACCCCAACATCACCTATATACATGGATGGGCGCATTCTCACGTGCTCCATTCCCTCGAGGGCCTGAATACTATCGGCGGAATAGGCCTTTTTATTTTCTCCAGTAAGATGTTCGCCATCTACTTTTTTGGCTTCCTTATTTTTCTTTGATTCGTCCTCGTTATTTGCTTCTTCGCTCATACAATTAAGGTTGTTTTTACTTCAAATTTTGCAATCTTACAAATATACGGAATACCCTATGGAATAGGATGTTTCTACCTATTGCCCCCTGGTAAGTTATCAACAATTATTGTGGAAAATTGGACCTTTACACCGATACTTCTAGATTAATGCAATTCAAAGTTTTGTACGTTCCAAATCGCGCTTTAATAATCTTTATGGAATATGATGCAAAATCCCAGCTTTCGATTGAATGAATTGGGAAAAAGAAAGTCCGAAAACAGCGAATATTCCAATCTATATTTTTGACAAACTTTACATCACAAGGCGATAATGGACTGTATTGAGAAAAATCCTGATGCTATCCATTCCACCAATAATTATTTAAGATTTCCTTTACATACCAATTTCAACTTAAGCGTTAACTTTAATTCTAATCTTAAAATAATTTATCATGAATGAAGAACAGTTTAAAGGAACATGGAACGTTGCAAAAGGTAAGCTGAAACAAAAGTATGGCAGTTTAACCGATGACGACCTTACATATTCAGAAGGTAAGTCTGATGAATTGTTAGGCCGTATACAAGAGAAAACGGGCGAGTCTAAAGAAAAATTGAAAAAGATGATCGACGATATGTAAATTTTCAAATAACTAAAGCCCGTACATATGATACGGGCTTTTGTTTTTATAGAGTGTTTTAATTGACTATTGTTTTACATAGGCATCATCATGAACATTTGCCACTGCCCTGCCCGAAGGGTCGTTCATGTTCTTGAAGGCCTCGTCCCACTCCAATGCAATTTGAGTACTGCATGCAACCGAAGCTTCTTGCGGCACACACAAGGCAGCAGCATCCGATGGAAAATGCTCTTCGAATATGGAACGATAGTAAAATTCCTCTTTTGAAGTCGGTGTTTGAATCGGGAACCTGAACTTGGCGTTTGCCAACTGCTCATTACTCACTTCTTGATTAACCACCACCTTAAGCGTATCTATCCAGCTATACCCTACCCCATCAGAGAATTGTTCTTTTTGCCTCCAGGCCACACTTTTCGGTAACATATCCTCAAAAGCTTTGCGTACCACCCATTTCTCCATACGTTCGCCATTGATCATTTTGTCTTGTGGGTTAATGCGCATGGCTACATCCATAAATTCTTTATCCAGGAAGGGAACCCTTCCTTCTATACCCCAAGAGGCCAAGGATTTATTCGCACGCAAACAATCGTACATATGAAGTTTACTCAATTTTCTGACAGTCTCTTCATGAAATTCACGTGCATTGGGAGCTTTATGAAAATACAAATACCCTCCAAATAATTCATCCGCACCTTCCCCGGACAACACCATCTTTATACCCATTGATTTTATAACCCGAGCCATGAGATACATGGGTGTAGAGGCGCGAATGGTCGTAATATCATAGGTTTCAAGATTGTACACAACATCCTTAATGGCATCTAGCCCTTCTTGAATCGTAAATTTAATTTCATGGTGAACCGTGCCGATATGATCAGCTACCTTTTGTGCCGCAGCTAGATCTGGAGACCCATCTAGACCAACGGCGAAGGAGTGTAATTGTGGCCACCAAGCATCTGCAGTGTCATCGCTCTCTATACGCTTTTGGGCATATTTCTTAGCTATTGCCGAGGTGACCGAAGAATCCAACCCTCCCGATAATAATACGCCATACGGCACATCCGACATCAATTGACGGTGCACCGCAGCCTCCAAGGCTACCTTGATCTCCTGTATACTGGTTTCGTTATCCTTTACCGCATCATACTCCATCCAGTCCCTAGTATACCACCTTTTCAACTCCCCATCCGAGCTATGCAAATAATGTCCTGGAGGGAACAGTTCGATTTTGGTACAGGTGCCTTCCAAGGCCTTTAATTCTGAGGCGACATAGAAGGTCCCGTTCTTGTCCCAACCCATATATAGCGGAATAATCCCCATATGATCGCGGGCAACAAAATACTCGTCTTTTTCTGCATCATAAATGGTAAAGCCAAATATACCGTTCATCTCATCCAAAAAGTCAACTCCTTTTTCTTGGTACAGCGCCAAAATAACCTCACAATCCGATTCGGTCTGAAATTCATATTTGCCCTCAAATTGCTTACGCAGTTCCCTATGATTGTAGATTTCACCATTCGCGGCCAAAATCAATTTTCCATTCGGACTCAACAAGGGCTGTTTTCCAGACGCGGGATCTACAATGGCCAATCTTTCATGGGCCAAAATTGCTTTCTCATCGGCATAGATACCACTCCAATCCGGACCTCTATGTCTTATTTTTTTCGACATTTCCAATAGCTGAGGCCTGAGTGATTCTGTACTCTCCTTAACATCAAATGCAC
The DNA here is from genome assembly GCA_038256135.1 of Flavobacteriales bacterium. Classification (GTDB taxonomy): domain Bacteria; phylum Bacteroidota; class Bacteroidia; order Flavobacteriales; family Flavobacteriaceae; genus Maribacter. The sequence goes on from JBBSKR010000247.1 coordinate 3,090, forward strand.
ATACTATTCCACACATAATCTAATTATTATATCAATTCGAATACAAATATGAATTTATAGTTTCAAATACCAAACACAAATTATAGTATTAATTACATACTATAACTATAATTGATATTTATCCTTATATTTGAAAGTATGATAATTGAAATTGGCTACGAAATCTTGAATTATGTAATGAGCTAAAATTTAACGCCATTTTATCAATGAAACCAACAAGAACTCCTTAGTTTTAGAAGACATTAACTTAAAATATAATTATGAAAAAAATATTGACCCTTACAACACTAGTACTCGCTTTGGTTTTAACAAGTGTAGTAACAGCACAAGAATTTTCTGGAATGGATAAAAGTCCTATGGATATGGCCGCTTATCCTACGGATTATAAAATTTCCGATAAGGCAATGCGAATCATATATGGTAGGCCACAGTTAAAAGGACGCTCCATGTCAGAATTGGCTCCCACAGGCAAAGTTTGGAGAACGGGTGCCAACGAAGCGCCTGAAATTACATTTTATAAAGATGTAAAATTTGGTGGAAAAGACATTAAAGCCGGAACCTATTCTTTATTTACCGTTCCAGGTGAAGAAGAATGGACCGTTATTTTGAATAAAAATTTAAACCAATGGGGTTCTTATTTTTATGATGAGTCTGCAGATGTAGCCCGTATAACAGTTCCGAATGGTTCTGACGCTACCACTATGGAAGAATTTTCAATTGCTTTCAAAGATGTTGAAGGCGGTGCACACATGGTAATGGGCTGGGACAAAACAAGGATTGCAGTTCCTATTATGATGTAATTGAAGAAATAAATACCATTTTGAAAAACCTCGGACTTTCCGGGGTTTTTCTTTTTAATGAACCACTCCGTTCACAAAAGTCTGCTCTTCACTTATATCTGTTATTTCTTGCAAGTGTACCGTCATTAAATCCTTACTGTAAATAACAGAATCAACTTCTGTCAGTACTTGAGCATCCTCTATTTTCCATCGTCGATCGGTATTGCCATACAATGCCTTATTATAAGCCCTCAATACTTCGATATTGTCAAAGTCACATATCATCATTGGAACCACCGGCCAAAATCCTTCTATCACGAACCGCGAAAGCTTCCGACTTTGTAAATTCGGCATCCACTGTATACACATTGGGATTCACAATAATCAAATCGACCTCCTATAACAAGAGTTCACAACC
>JBBSKR010000248.1:0-4281 GCA_038256135.1 Flavobacteriales bacterium
AAAGGTGGTGCCGCTACAACGTTATACGGGGCAGATGCTGCCAACGGTATTATTCAAATTATTACTAAGAAAGGTAAAGATGGTAAGAGTACCGCATTTTTTGAAAGCACAGTGGGGGTAATTAAAGCTACAACAGATTTTCTAAAATATGACAGAACTGCTGAGGCTATTTTTGAACCGGGCTGGTCACAGCAGTTTAGGGTAGGTTTAAGCGGTGGGTCTGATAAATTTACATATAACTTTGGCGGAAGTTTGTATAAAGACGATAGTTATAATGACATCAATGAACAAATTAGAAGGACATTCACATTTGGCCTTACTGCCAAGGTGACGGATAAGTTAAGATATCAAGGTTCATTTTCATTTGTAAATTTTGAGTCCAATCTTGATTATAATGCCAATACAAGTTTTTCTAGATTTTCTGGTATAGAAGGTTCTGCGAGAGGGGCTACGGATGAATTTACAGAAGCAGAGTGGCAAGATGAGCTTGCAAGGTATGCTCGTATTGGTCAATTGGTCGACATTACTAGTACTACAAACCGTTTTACTGCATCCAATAAATTCATCTACGATATTAATGACAATTTTCAGGTCAATGCTACCATAGGTGTCGACAACAGAAATACGGTTCAGGAAGAATTACTCAGTAATGCGCTGCAAGTTGAACTTGGTTCGGTAGCCGAGGGAACAACTGACCAAGGCGAGCTAACGAGGGTATTGAGATCTGCGTTTACAGTGACTACTGATATAAATCTTACCCATAAGGCCTACACCGATAACTTCTCTTTTGTGAGTATTTTAGGGGGTCAGTTTTTCAGATCTTCGGATAGACAAAATAGATTAAATGGATCTGGAGGTGTTGATGGTACGCGATCGCTGAACAATTTCTCAGAACAAACGTTCTCTGACTTTGTATTGGAAAATGCGAACTATGGGCTGTATTTCTTGGAAAACGTCGGTATTTATGATGTAGCTTTCCTGGAATTCGGGGGTCGATTGGATAAGAATACGATATCAGGTGCAAACACCGATCCGCTATTACTTCCAAAAATTGGGTTTACCTATAATTTAAGTGACCATGATTTTTATAGAGACGCGGGTATAAGTGATATCCTTTCCACTATAAAGTTAAGGGCTAACTATGGTGAAGCTACGAACTTTGCGCAACCTTTTGATCAGGACAGAACATTTGCTCAGAATCCTTATTTGGGAGGACCATCATTTACATTTGCCAATCAGGGGAATGAAGATTTGGTATCGGAGCGTGTGAAAACGACCGAATTTGGTTTGGAGCTTGGATTTTTTAGTAACCGATTGTATTTAAGTGGGACAAGATACATTGGTATCACTGAAGATGCCCTTTTCACTCCACAAGATGCTCCTTCTACAGGACAAGCCAATCAAATTCAAAATATTGGTGAAGTAGAGAACAAGGGTTATGAATTGGCATTGACAGCGACACCTATACAAACGGAAAAACATAATTTAAGTGTCAATTTATCCTATAACACCAATGAAAACTTGGTAACTGATTCCGGTGGTGCGCCACCGTTTGTTGTTGGTGGCTTTACTGTCTTGGGATCTGTTGTGGAAGAAGGGCAAAGCTTAGGTTATCTACGAGGTACGGCAGCAGTTCTGCAAGATGATGGTACGTACGCCTTTGAAGCCAATACGGCATTAGGGGATACCTTTGCGCCAAATTTTGGTTCAATGGGATTGAACTATACTTGGGGAGATTTTAATTTTTTCGCTACTGCTGATTATCAATTCGGAGGTCAAATAACCGATTTGAGTTTCTTATTGAGACATTTAAGAGGTACTGACGATACAGGTATACCTGAGGAATTGGTAGGAACTACATCACCCTTCAATTATGTAAACTTCTTTGTTTTCGACAATGATTTCTTAAAAGTTAGAAACATTGGAGCGTCATATAACTTTGGTGAGATAGCAAAACCATTGTTTAGTAACATCCGTTTAGGAGTTACGGTGACCAATCCATTTAATTGGACCGCAGGTACTTTTGATCCAGAAACTACTGGCTCAGGCATCGCTGCACAGAATGGTTTTGCCAGTGGTGGTTTTGCCTATGGTACAGAATCTGCCCCTAGAACATACGTGGCCTCGTTAAGGTTTGAATTTTAATAAAATAAATTAGAAATGAAAAAATTAATAATAATTTTTATAGGCATTGTAACATTTGGCTGTACGGGCGACTTTGGTGACGTAGTCGACTTTAAAGAGGTAGAGAATCCAAATCTTTCAGAATCCTCCGTAGTAGGACAGCCAAACTCGGCTACAATTTGGCTTTCTGGTTTGGAAAGACAATTAGCAGTGGTATTTAATGAAACCTTGGTCTTGTCTGAATTGGGTTCTGATAATTATGTAAATACGCAGACCTTCTTCAATCAGTTTATGGACGGTTTGGAAATTCAGATAACAGATCCTGATATGAGGGATACCCAACGCGCCATTCAGCGCCTAAGGGAGCTTGCGGTATTTGGAATTGCTGAGGTTGGCCCAGGGGACCCCAATTATGATGCCTTTACCGAGGCAGAGTACAATTACTTTGAAGGGTTGTCTTATTTATTTTCAGGTATGTATTTCTCAGCGTTACCACAAGAGCCCGTAGGTGTTCCCGTGATGTCTTCAGAGCATTATCAAAATGCAATAGTTGCCTTTGATGTAGCTATCAGCATAAGCGCTAAGCCAGAATATCATTTGGCAAAGGCAAGAGCTAATTATTATTTAGGTAATAAAAGTGGTGCTGTCGAGGCTGCTAATGCTGCTTTGGCGTTAGATTCAAATTTTGATAGAACGGTAGGTTTTGATGAATCTAATGGACCCAGTAATACTTTTGAGTCAGCTTTGTATCAAAGAGCAACATTTGATGACTTGCAGCCACTTCCAACACTTGATTTCTTGGATCCTAAGTATTCGTTTCTAAGCCCGGATCGTGATGCTCCAGTTCATTATTTAAAAGCGGAAGAGGCATACTTAATTTTGGCCGAAGCAAATCTTTCGGATAATGATATCGCTGCCGCTCGTGGCAACTTGAATTCTTTGTTGGATTTGATTGCTACAAGAGAGGTAAGAACAATCGATGATTCTATAGAACAAAGATCTCAAGTGGCCGAAGGTAGTAGACCAGATAATGCTGATGTTGTAGTTAATGGACGAGATGGACTTGTCTTAGACCGTCAGTCCGGCGATATCGATGTTCCTTCTGTTTCTGGAACTTCTTTGACTACAGCTGATATAGCTGCGATGCAGGACGATGACAGCGGACTTGTGTTATTATATAGAACAAGACAAGAAGTCTTTATTTCTGAAGGTATTCGTTTAGTGGACATGGGAGTAAAGTTGGTTATTGATGAAAATGAGATCTTGCTAAATGAAAACATCAATGAAGGTGATGCGGGTACCGTTGAGGTAATTCCTCCATTCATAGCTGCTATTGTTAGTGACTTGGATGCAATCACCTATGAGCCGGGTAGTGCAGTTGCCACTACCGCGATTGATTTAAATCAGGTTCTTATTGCCAATAAAAGTTCAGACCTTGTTGTTCCGTTTGAATAAAAATTGAAGCACATAGTAAAAAACCCCTTCATTTTGTTGGGGTTTTTTTATGACCTAAACTTTCACATTTAGTTAGGAACAAAAAAATTAACTTTGCAAGGGTAACCATGCTACATGAAATATTTAGTTCTCGTATTATTCTTTTTTACATTTTCTATCCTGTCGGCTCAAGAAAAAATCCAAAAAAAGGAAAATAAATCCGATTCCATATTGCCCTTAAAAAGAGCAAAACCACTAAACACAATCGATAAAAAAAGAAAAGATACTATTGGTATTACAATAAGGGATTATAAAATTATCACGTTTGAAAGGGACACAACTTTTTTAGATACCACCCTTACCATACAAAAGGAGTATAGTTATAATTATCTACGGGAAGACGATTTTGAGTTGATGTCGTTTTCCAATATAGGCCAAGCCTATAATCTATTAGGGGTTGATTTTGAAAGGGTAAATTTGTATCCTAATCTTGGTGCCATGGGCAAGGATCGGAAGTATCTGGAGAAGGAGCAAATAGTTTATTATAATGTTCCTACCCCAATGACCGAACTTTTTTTTAAAACGACTTTGGAGCAAGGCCAGTTATTGGATGCTAACTTAACGTTCAACACGTCTAGAAGACTTAATTTTTCAATAGGGTACATTGGTCATCGGTCATTGGGGAAATATAATTCCAGCCAAATTCAATCCGGAAATTTTACG
>JBBSKR010000249.1:0-4253 GCA_038256135.1 Flavobacteriales bacterium
GGAAGCGATACTCCTTTAGCACACTTCTTTGCCGCGGCACGAACGCTGCGCTTGGCCGATGGGCCTGATGAAGTGCATATGAGTCAACTGGGAAAAAGCACAATCAATAAGTATGTAAAGAATTCGAATGTCTAACGAAAAAAACTTAAAACCGGTTCGGGAAGGAGAGGAGCTCAATGGGGGCAGGCTTGAGGCTTTTATGCTAAAACATGATTTGATAACGCAGGAAAACACTGAATTAACAGTGAAGCAATTCACCAACGGCTATTCAAACCTAACCTACCTACTTCAAATTGAGGATAAGGAATACGTCTTGCGAAGACCGCCTTTTGCAGCACCAAAACGCGGGCATGATATGGGACGTGAATTTAAAGTGTTACAGCAGTTGAATCCTGTTTACGATAAGAGTCCTAAAGTATATGTTTTTAACGAGGACACCAATATTATCGGTGCTCCATTTTATATTATGGAGAAGGTCAACGGAGAGATTCTAACTGCTACATATGCGCTTGAGAAACAAGTTTCCCCCGACGAATTTAAAACCATTTCCGATACCTGGGTCGATGCGTTTGTCGATTTTCACGATATCGATTTTAAATCCGCTGGGCTCTCGGAATTGGGAAGACCGGAAGGGTACGTGGAACGTCAGGTGAGTAATTGGGGCAAGCAATATTTGGCGGCGGCAACCGATGCCGTTCCTGCAGCACAAAAGGTAATGACGTGGATGAACGAAAATCAACCTAAAAAATATGACCATACCCTCATTCACAACGATTTCAAATATGACAATGTAGTTTTTGAAAATGATAGTTGGAAGACCATTTCAGCTGTTTTAGATTGGGAAATGTGTACGCTTGGCGACCCTATGATGGATTTGGGAACTTCACTGGGGTATTGGACAACAGCTAATGACCCAGAGTTTACGAAACAAGGGCTTCCCTCCCCAACGGTTATGAAAGGTAATCCCTCACGAACGGAAATCGTACAGCACTATGCTTTGAAAAGTGGTAGAGATATCGATAACCTTACCTTTTACTATGCCTACGGACTTTTTAAGATTGCAGTAATTGCCCAACAGATTTATTATCGCTACAAACATGGCCATACCAGCGACCCCAAGTTTGCGAATTTGAACAAGGCATCTGCATTATGTTGTAATACCGCATGGCAGGCCATCCAAAAAAATCAAATAGATAATTTGTACTAACTATGGACGAGCAAAACTATTTGAACATGAATCCCGATCAAGTATCCGACTTTGTAAATAGCGCATCGGGAAAACCTGTGGTCATGCTGAATATGGTCAAATATAATGTGCTTGTTTCTGAAACGGGAATGACGGGAAAAGAATCCTACAAAGAATATATGCGACAGGCGACTCCTTTTTTTCTTAAAGCGAATGCGGAAATCGTGTTTTACGGTTCGCCCAAGCATATGTTAATTGGCCCTGAAGCCGATACCTTATGGGATGATGTACTTATTGTTAAGTACAATTCCGTTTCCGATTTCATGACGATGATAGAGGCCGAAGGGTATCCTTCCCATTTGAGGGAGCAAGCATTAGAAGACTCACGATTAATTCATTGTAAACCAAATCAAAAATAGTAAATCAACCAAAAACGGAAAAATGAATTTAAAGGACAAAGTAGTGGTAATTACAGGTGCTGGCAGTGGCATAGGTGCAGCTACGGCAAAATTATTTGGAATGCATAAAGCCATTGTAGTGGTCTCCGATATCAATCTGGAAAGTGCGGAAAAGGTGGCAAGTGAAATACGAAATGATGGCGGTAAGGCCTCGGCATTTGCAACGGATGTAACCCAGTTTGAGCAGGTGAAGGAATTACTGCAAACCGTAATAGAAAAATTTGGTAGTTTGGATGTTATGGTAAACAATGCCGGAATTGGGGGTAAAAAACAAGCAAAGACCGCAGACCATTCCCTTGAGGACTGGCATAATGTAATTGCGGTAAACCAGACCGGAGTATTCTATTGCATGAAACTTGCGATACAACAGATGCTAAAACAGCGACAGGGCAATATAATAAATGTTGCTTCCTTGGCGGGTTTAAAGGCTTCGGGAAATAATCTTTCGTACTCCGCTAGTAAATTTGCAGTCGTGGGCATGACAAAATCGGCCGCCTTGGAGTATGTAAGGAAAAATATTCGCATCAATGCAGTATGCCCAGGGTTTACCCATTCGGCATTATTGGAACAATTACTTGCTGTAAGTCCCGATATGGGGGACAAATTAAAACGATTGATACCAATGGGCAGGTTCGGCGAGGCGGATGAAATTGCGGAAGCTATTTGTTGGTTGGCTGCGGATAATTCCAAATTCGTCACCGGACAGACCATAACCTTGGACGGAGGAACTTCATTATAAAATCAAATTATGAATACATTAGAACTTACGGAGAGGGAAAACTATGTCATCGTTCAAATGAACCGGGGAAAGGTAAATGCCATCAACCTGGAGATGGTGAAGGAGTTAACCGAGGTTTTCAAGAAGTTGGAAGAAAATTCTGCGGTGATGGGCGTAATTTTAACTGGACAACCACATTACTTTTCGGCAGGCTTGGATTTGATCGAATTGTATCAATATAATGAAAAGCAAATACAGGAATTTTTTACCGCTTTTGGAGGACTGTATTTGCAATTGGTGCAGTTTAAAAAACCTTTTATTTCCGCCATCACCGGTCATTCTCCCGCAGGCGGTTGTGTTTTGGCCGTTACTAGTGATAATCGATATATGGCGGAGGGGGATTCCTATGTTATTGGTCTGAACGAGGTGGCCGTAAATATTCAAATCAGTCAAAACCTCACTGAAATTTATGCCTTCTGGATCGGTGATGGGTTGGCACATCGCTATATTTTGGAAGGGAAATTATTGAATGGAAAGGAAGCGCTGGCAGCTGGTCTGGTAGATGAATTGGTTCCCTTGGATAAAGTTTTGGAACGTTCGGAAAAACAGATGAAGCACTATTTGAAAGCGAATCAGGAAATCTTGATGAATACCAAGAAAAAACTGCGGATGCATTTGTGGGATAAACTCGATTTAAATGCGGAGAACTCATTGAAAGAAGCAACAATATTATGGTGGAAACCCGAAATTAGAGCCAAGATGAAGGGGTATGTAGAAAGTTTTACCAATAAGAATAAAAAATAGATAAATAAAATAAGATGAACAAACAACAGATATTTAAAAAAAGACCAGTCGGAGCAGCAGATGCCTCCACATGGAGTTTAGAAACAAATCCAATTCCAGAATTAGAGGAAGGGCAAGTCTTAATAAAGAATCACTATATCTCTCTTGACCCCGCCATGCGTGGATGGTTGAACGAGGGAAAATCGTATATCGCACCGGTAGAAATTGGGGCCGTAATGCGCGCAGGTTCGGTTGGCGAGGTCATAAAAGTAAGAAATCAACCAACATTCAAGGTAGGGGATTTTATTTCAGGTCATGGAGGAGTACAACAATATGTTGCCACGGATGGAAAGGGATATTATAAAGTCGACCCCAAGTTAGCTCCGCTGCCCACCTATATTGGCACCTTGGGAATGCCCGGAATGACCGCTTATTTCGGAATTTTGGAAGTAGGAAAAATTAAGGAAGGGGATATCGTAGTAGTCTCTGGTGCAGCTGGCGCAGTGGGCAGTATTGTTGGACAAATAGCCAAGATAAAGGGATGCAAGGTCATTGGTATTGCGGGTGGCGCGGATAAGTGCAAATATGTGGTGGAGGACTTAGGTTTTGATGGGTGCATCGATTATAAAAACGAGGATGTAAAGGAGCGATTAAAGCAAGAATGTCCAAAAGGATTGGATGTTTATTTTGATAATGTTGGAGGTGAGATTCTGGACGCAGCTTTAAGTAGATTACGAATGCAGGCAAGAGTGGTTATTTGCGGGGCGATTTCCCAATATAATAACAAGGAAAATATGAGAGGACCATCCAACTATCTGTCTTTATTGATCAATAGGGCGACTATGCAAGGGATGGTCGTATTTGATTGGGCCGAAAGATATGGGGAAGCCGGTCAACAGATGGGTAAATGGATGGCAGAAGGAAAGTTGAAAACCCGTGAGGATGTTTATCAAGGATTGGAAAATTTTCTTGAAACCTATAACCGATTATTCTCTGGCGAAAAACTCGGTAAACTGGTGTTGAAAGTAATTGAGGATTGATTTTTCTTTAGAAACTGGAAACTGGAAACTGGAAACTGGAAACTGGAAACTGGAAACTGGAAACTGGA
>JBBSKR010000250.1:0-4224 GCA_038256135.1 Flavobacteriales bacterium
ACGCACTAAAAATCAATATACTTATGAGTAACAACAACGGAAAAGGCGAAGCTTGGGATGTGAATGAATCCTCAGCCGCAGATTGTCCATTTTTGAATGGCGAATTGAACCAGGCAGCGGGTGGAGGTACAGGCATTCGGGATTGGTGGCCAAATATGTTGAATTTGAATATCCTTAGACTGCATTCAAAAAAGGCAGATCCAATGGACGATGATTTTAATTATGCGGAGGAATTCAAATCTTTGGATTTAGCTGCCGTAAAAAAGGATATTGCAGAATTAATGACCAATAGTCAAGATTGGTGGCCGGCAGATTACGGGCATTATGGTCCATTTTTTATTCGAATGGCATGGCATAGTGCCGGTACGTATCGTATTGCAGATGGTCGTGGTGGGGCCAGTTCTGGCAATCAGCGCTTTGCACCTTTGAACAGCTGGCCAGACAATGCAAACTTGGACAAAGCTCGGTTATTATTATGGCCGATCAAGCAAAAATATGGGAGAAAGATTTCTTGGGCAGATTTAATGATTTTGACCGGGAATGTTGCGCATGAAACCATGGGATTACCTATGTTCGGGTTTGCTGGTGGCCGTGAAGATATTTGGCAACCGGAAGAAGATATTTACTGGGGGTCTGAAACCGAGTGGTTAGGAAATGACAAACGATATGGTGAAGATGGCAAGGAGTTGGAGAATCCACTAGGTGCTGCGCACATGGGTTTAATCTATGTAAATCCGGAAGGACATAATGCAAATCCAGATCCATTGGAAGCTGCTCACTATATCAGGCAGACTTTTAAGCGTATGGCAATGAATGATTATGAAACTGTAGCCTTGATTGCCGGCGGTCATACCTTTGGTAAAACACACGGGGCTGCAGATCCAGAAGAATATGTTACTGCAGAACCAGCAGGCGCCGACATAACTGAACAAGGTATGGGATGGAGAAATAATTTCGGTTCTGGTATGGGTGCAGACTCCATAACTAGTGGACTTGAAGGAGCATGGACCCAGAGTCCAACCAAATGGAGCCACAAATATTTCGAAAATCTTTTTGGTTTTGAATGGGAATTGACCAAGAGCCCAGCAGGAGCGTGGCAATATAAACCGGTTGGTGACGCCGGCGCAGGTACTGTGCCAGATGCTCATATTGAAGGAAAAACGCACCAGCCTTTTATGCTGGTAACGGACCTCTCATTGCGTATGGATCCAGATTATGAAAAAGTATCAAGGAACTTTTTGGAAAATCCGGATGAGTTCAAAGATGCCTACGCGCGTGCTTGGTACAAACTGACCCACCGTGATATGGGCCCAATAGAACGATATTTGGGACCAGAAGTACCACAAGAAGAATTATTATGGCAAGACCCTGTCCCTTCCGTAGATTTTGAATTGATAAACGATAGTGATGTTCAGGAATTAAAAAAGAACATTTTGGCTTCAGGCCTTTCGGTTTCGGAATTGGTTTCTGCCGCTTGGGCATCTGCTTCAACCTATAGGGACTCTGACAAACGTGGTGGCGCCAATGGCGGCCGTGTTCGTTTGGCTCCACAAAAAGATTGGAAAGTAAATAATCCAGCACAGTTGGCAAAGGTGACGGATACTTTGGAAAGAATTCAAAAGGAATTCAACCAAGCACAATCGGGCAACAGGAAAGTTTCTTTTGCCGACTTGGTCATATTAGCGGGTACTGCCGCCATAGAGAAAGCTGCAGAAGACGCAGGTCACGATATGAGCGTGCCTTTTACCGCAGGCCGTACCGATGCTACCCAAGAAATGACCGATATCGAGGCATTTGATGCCTTAGAGCCTCGTGCAGATGGTTTCCGTAATTATGCCAAACAAAAATATTCGGTTAATGCAGAAGAATTACTGTTGGATAGAGCAAACCTATTAACACTAACCGCTCCTGAAATGACAGTTCTGGTGGGAGGTCTTCGTGTGCTGGGCACTAACTTTGATCGTTCCAGACATGGTGTATTCACGGATAAGCCAGGTAGGTTGACCAATGATTTCTTTGTAAGTTTATTGGATATGGGCACTACTTGGAAAGCAACTTCAGGGGACGATACAGTCTTTGAAGGTAGTGACCGTAAATCAGGTAATGTGAAATGGACGGGAACTAGAGCAGATCTAATTTTTGGGTCTAACTCCGAGTTACGTGCTTTAGCCGAAGTATATGGCACGGAAGATGCCAAACAAAAGTTTGTGCGCGATTTCGTAAAAGCTTGGACCAAAGTAATGAACCTTGACCGTTACGACGTCAAAAAGTAATTGTAAACTTAACCCCACATATGAAAAGGCAGCTCATTATTGAGCTGCCTTTTTTTATTTTAGCCAATCCAATTTTACAGTTGAACGTCATTATGTTAATCGGTTAAAAGGGGACTTGAAATCCTTAATTTGATTTTCAAGATTAGGAGACTTCTTGTCCAAAGGTCAAAAGATTATGGTCTGGATCGAGTAACGAGAATTCCCTTTGGCCCCAATATTTAGACTCAAGTTTTCCATTTGGATGAATAGGCACGGCGTCCTTGAGTAATGACTGGTATAATTTATCTATTTCGTTAGTCCGTATGTAGACCTGGCCATAGTTTTCCAACGGATTCAAATTTTTGAACAAAAAGAAATGCAATTGAACCGCCTCTTTCTCAACCATTAGATATTCCTCATAGTTGATTATTCCAATTTCTTTGAATCCTAAGGTGTCAACATAATAAGCTTTTGTCTTTGCCTTGTTGCGCATTGGTAATTTTGGATGTATGGCCTTTAACATGCACTTGATTTTTGCAGAGTTAAATTAAGAATATTAACAAGGTTAAATCGTAACAAAAAGAATTCTTTTTACAACCAATAAAGGAGGTGTTTTTGTACCTTAACGTATTAACTATAAAATCAATTTTACAATGGGCACATTTATTTGGATTCCACTATTACTTTTTGTCATTATTCTCATTTTTTCAGGAGTGTTTACCGTGAAACAACAGACCGCTGTACTTATAGAAACCTTCGGTAGGTTTACCAGTGTTCGAACTTCCGGCTTACAATTTAAAATTCCTTTTGTGCAGCGTATTGCCGCCAGAATCGGACTTAAAATTCAACAATTGGATGTCATTATAGAAACAAAGACACTAGATGATGTTTTTGTAAAACTGAAGGTATCCGTTCAATATGTAGTCATTAGGGAAAAAGTCTACGACGCTTTCTATAAATTAGAGTACCCTCATGAACAAATTACATCATACGTGTTTGATGTGGTAAGGGCAGAAGTGCCAAAAATGAAATTGGATGATGTTTTTGTAAGGAAGGATGATATTGCAATTGCGGTTAAATCTGAATTACAGGAGGCCATGCTGGATTATGGATTTGACATCATTAAGACATTGGTAACCGATATTGATCCAGATGCCCAGGTGAAAGAGGCCATGAACCGTATCAATGCATCTGAGCGTCAAAAGACAGCAGCGCAGTTTGAAGGAGATGCCGCGCGAATTTTAATTGTTGAAAAGGCAAAAGCCGAAGCGGAGAGCAAACGTCTGCAAGGACAGGGGATTGCAGATCAGAGAAGGGAAATAGCCCGAGGTTTGGAAGAATCCGTTGAAGTTTTAAATAAGGTGGGCATCAATTCGCAGGAAGCTTCTGCCTTGATCGTGGTAACGCAGCATTATGATACGTTACAAAGTATTGGTGAGGCAACCAACACGAATTTGATTTTATTACCCAATTCTCCACAAGCAGGAAGTGATATGCTTAATAATATGGTGGCGAGTTTTACGGCCAGCAATATGATAGGGGAGAGCATGAAAAAAACAAATAGCACAAAAACTAAGGATTAGTTTTCATTGTAGTGCAGTTTGAATAGAACCCAGAAACAATTTACTTTCTGGGTAATTGTCTTTATAAAAGGGAGACGAACAATAACACGTTTAAAATGTTTTTCAAACCCAAAAGAATCAAATAATCATCGAAAAAAACAAATGAAGCAACTTTGACGGCACATCGCACAAAAGGGTATACTGATAGGTTTAAAAAGTTAAGAAAAGCGTATAGAAGGCAAGCTTGAAAGCCGATTTGCATTGTAAATATTGATATTAGACGATGAACTGATAAGAATAATCTATTACTTTGGGATTTAGCTCTTTTCCTGAATTTTCGCCCAAGAATCTCGTAGCCCGACCGTTCTGTTGAAAACGAGTTTTTCAGATGTAGTATCTGGATCAACGCA
>JBBSKR010000251.1:0-4078 GCA_038256135.1 Flavobacteriales bacterium
ATCTCATGGTCTTAAAAAAAACGAATCCCATGTATTTGGGCTTACTGGGACCAGCGAAACGAAGAGAGAAATTATTGGCCTCATTATTGGAAGAGGATATGGATATTGAGCTGGATTTTGTAGAGGGTATCCACGGCCCGGCAGGATTGAATATAGGCGCAGAAACACCGCAAGAAATTGCAATTTCAATACTATCGGAAATATTGACGGTAATCCGTAATACCGAACCTATCATGCTAAAGGATAAAGAAAAAAGAATCCATCATTGAACGAAAATCTTCAAATAGTAATTCTGATCATGGCGGCAGGAGCTTCCAGGCGAATGGAGGGCATCAAACAACTGTTACCCTGGAAAAGCTCCAACCTTTTATTGGAAACAATTAAAACAGCCAAGAAAAGTGAGGCGGATAGTATTCACATAGTTCTCGGGGCAAATGCTGAAGTCATAACCACCGAATGCGACTTGAAGGAAGAGGATGTGACTATATACGTGAACCTAGATTGGGCCTTGGGGTTGGGGGAAAGTATTGCGCATGGGGTTAAAAATATAATGAAAAGCAAGCCTTTTCCCGATGGGATCTTAATTTGTCTTGCAGATCAGCCACTAATTACACCAACCTACCTGGATTTGATTATTAACACCTTTAAAAAGAACAAATCCAAAATAATTGTTACCAACTATAAGAATGGGGCAGGAGTTCCGGCATTGTTCCCTATGTCGCTTTATGCTAACTTAGTACGCTTGGAAGGGGACCAAGGTGCAAAAGATTTATTGGAAAGTAATATACATGAACTAATTAAGTTGGATGCCAACGGCCAGCTAATTGATATCGATACCAAAATGGAATATGAACAACTTCAACAGCAAAAAGATTTAAAAAATGAACATTAAAATATCTAAAAATATATCCCCATTAGCAGTAATCGTAATGCTTTTTTTAACGACCACTTTTATGGTTGCGCAGGAAATGGGCTTTGAGGAATATAATCCGACAACTACCTTGGTGGTACCTGGTAAAGAAATTCTGAAAGCTAAATTTCCATTTGTAGATGTACATAGCCACCAACTGGATATGTCCGTGGATGCTTTATCTGTTTTGATAAAGAACATGGAAGTAATGAATGAGGCCGTTATGGTAAATTTAAGTGGCGGTTCGGGAGAAAGCTTAAAAGAAAAGATAGATAACATCAATAAAAGTTACCCGAATAGATTTGTGGTTTTTGCCAATGTAGATTTTGAAGGAGCCACGGATATGGAATGGGGCAAAAAAGCGGCAGCACAACTAGAGCAGGATATTAAGAATGGCGCAAGGGGATTAAAAATTTACAAAAGCCTCGGACTTCGGAATAAAGATGCCAAGGGAAATCGCTTGGCGATCGATGACCCTCGATTGGATCCCATTTGGGCCAAATGTGCAGCGATGGGTGTCCCCGTATTGATACATTCTGCAGATCCAAAATCATTTTGGGATGACATGGATTCAGATAATGAAAGGTGGCTTGAACTAAAAACACACCCGAGGAGAAAGCGTTCAGCATCCGATCCAGCTCCTTTTGAACAGATTATACAAGAGCAGCATAATGTCTTTAAAAAGCATCCAAAGACAAAATTTATAAATGCACACATGGGATGGTATGCCAATAATTTGGGAAAATTGGGTGAATTAATGGATGAAATGCCCAATATGAACGTAGGTATTTCTGCGGTCATAGCAGAACTGGGTAGGCAACCACAAAATGCCAGGGCATTCTTTATAAAATACCAAGATCGGGTACTCTTTGGAAAGGATAGTTGGAAACCAGAAGAATTTCCTACCTATTTTAGGGTTTTGGAAAGTAATGACGAATATTTTCCATACTATAAAAAGTATCATGCCTTTTGGGCCATGTATGGCTTAAACTTACCTGACGAAGTTTTGAGAAAATTATATTATAAAAATGCCGTTAAACTAATTCCCGGATTGGACACTACGCTTTTCAACGATTCGGAATAGGGTTTTCTGTTCTATTTTGTTGGTAGATGGAATAGCTTCTACATCTTTAAAAATACCGCAGAATACCTTTTTATTAGCTAATGCTGGGGTTTTTCTTCGTTTGGTCAATGCCTCAATTTCGGGATTTAAATATGCTAGTCGCTGAGCGACACGCTTTGCGCAGCGCGTTGATAATAAAGCGTCCCGCGTCCAGCGTCCCGCATCCAGCGTACAGCGTCCAGCGTACAGCGTACAGCGTTCAGCGTTCAGCGTTCAGCGTTCAGCGTTCAGCGTTCAGCGTTCAGCAAAAAAAACATAAATAATGTGACAAATCCATTCAATGTAATACTAATGGGTAAAATAGATTTCTATAATGCCGAAAGAAGCTGTGTTTACAGATTTAATACGGGAACATCAAGGGTTATTGTTTAAGGTTACTTCGATTTACACAAATAATAAGCAGGATCAGGAAGATCTTTTTCAAGAAGTGGTGTATCAGCTTTGGAAGTATTTTGATTCGTTCCGGAATGAATCTAAAATAACCACCTGGATGTACCGCGTCGCTATGAATACGGCAATAACCCATTTGAAACGAAAGAAAAGAAGACCGGATGCCATTCCAGTCGCGGATGCCATTATTAAAGAAACCGAATCTAAGGATGACCTCTATGAGGAACGTTTACGGCAACTTTACCGGCATCTAGAACAACTGAATACCTTGGACAAAGGGTTGGTGTTTCTTTTACTGGAAGGAAAAAGTTATAAGGAAATAGCCCAGATAACGGGTCTGGGAGATAGTAATGTGGGCACCCGTATTTCTAGGATAAAGAAAAAATTAAAAACCAACATGGCAAAATCTTAAATCATGGAACTAGAAGAATTACAATCCGCTTGGTCGCAAATGAGCACTGAGTTGGAACAACAGAAAAAACTGACCAACGATATCATTATGAAAATGACACAAGAAAAATACCGTAATAAATTCAAAACGGTAACTACCTATGAGACCATGGGTGCATTCGTATGCTTTTGTATCGCCATATTGTTCCTCGCTAAATTCGGTGAATTAAATACGTGGTATTTACAGGTTTGTGGTGTATTATCAGTAAGCTATCTTATCATATTACCCATCATGGTACTAAGTGCACTGAAAAAGATAAAAGCCCTGGATATATCAAAAGGTTCTTACAAGGATAATTTAATCAGCTATATAAAAGCTAAAAACCGACTTTTACGATTACAGCGGATAGGAGTTGGGGTTGGATTTTTAGGTATGTTTTTTATTTTACCGGTATGTTCCAAGATTATTTCAAATAAAAATGTTTTTGAACTAGGTTTAAAAACGGAACAGGTTGTGCTTCTTTCAATTACCTTAGGTATCACTTCCATTTTTTGCGTTTGGGCATACAAGGGCTATCTGAAATTGACCAGGTCTGCACAAGAATTACTAAAGGATTTGGAATAACCTGTACGTTATTCGGTTAGTTTCTTCTGAATGTAATTCAAAATCAACATCCAATTCATCTTCAATAGGAGGGAGGCGGTAGGTATATTGTCATCGGCAATGGCGGAGAGTATGGACTCATGTTGATTGTCGGATTTGTTATAAAAAGAATCATCATTGGTAAAGGCTCGCTCATAAAAGAAAATACGGGTCTTTAAATCATTCAATATTTGAAGGGCTAGGTCATTTTCATAGCCTTTGGTCAGCAGTCTATGAAATTCAAGATCTGCCTGTATCCTAGAAATTGCATCCTTGGCATTTTCAAAAACTTCCTGTTGTCTTTGTAATTGCTCAATATCAGCTTCGGAAAACTCGGAATTTTCAATGGCCATGACCTCTAAGTTGGCTACTAATCCATAAAGATCTTCAGCCTCCTTGACATCCAATTCGGCGATAATAAAACCTCTATTGGGTACCGCTTTTATAATATGGGCCTGTTGCAATTGCGTCAAGGCTTCGCGTATGGGCGTTACACTGACGTTCAAATCCCTAGAAAGGGCAGCTAAATTGATGGTTTTGCCGGTATGTAGTTTTCCGGTAATCATTTCAGAGAGGAGGTAATCTCGAACTTGATCCCTTAAATTCATTTTAACGAGCATAA
>JBBSKR010000252.1:0-4074 GCA_038256135.1 Flavobacteriales bacterium
GCCAATTCTAAAAAACCATTTAAGATTTATTCCAACGATTTTGACAACAATGGTACCAATGATGTTGTTTTAAGTAAAGAATATAAAGGGGAATATGTTCCTGTTCGTGGCAGGGAATGCTCTTCGCAACAAATGCCCTTTATTAAGGAAAAATTTGAAAGTTATTCCTCTTTTGCGAATGCCACTCTTAAAGATATCTATGGCGAAAAACTAGCTACGTCTTATGAGAAAGAGGCTACGGAATTCCGGTCGATGCTCCTGATAAATAGAGGCAATGGCACATTTAGCATAAACCCATTACCTATTCAGGCCCAACAATTTCCCATATTAAAAAGTGTTTTTTACGATGTAAACAATGACGGATATGATGATTGTATTGTTGCCGGTAACATTTTTGAAACAGAGGTTGAAACACCTCGACTGGATGCAATTTCGGGATTGGTATTGCTATCCAATAAAAATGATGGATACACTGCACTGGATTATGAAGAATCTGGATTATATCTTCAACAAAATGTTAAGGATATGACCATTGTGAATTTGAATAATAAACCCCTATTAATTTGCACCAATAACGATAGTGATTTGAGCACTTATAAATTCACATCAAATTAACTTTTAAAAATATGTGGGTGTCCCTTAAATTCATAGCTTTACGCCCTCTTTAAAAAGAAAATATGAAAAAATTAATTTGCCTATTTATAGTCATAAACTCAACTTCCATTAGCTTTGCACAATACTCGGGACAATCATCTTCAAACATGTCTGCAGGTGGTGGAGCTGGAGCAACCGGCCAAATATACGATCTTATGGGGCCCATAAGCGAGCGAAGTAAAAAAAACGATGATCTTTATTCCGAATTTCAAGGATCTCCATATATCTCAAATAAATTTTTACCGACTACCATGTACTATGGAAAAGAGAATGTCGGTAAAATATATTATCGTTATAATGCCTTGAATGAAGAAATCGAAATAAAGAAAACGAATTCTGAAGATGCAACGATACAAGGATTGTCAAGGGATAAAGAAATAAGTATACTTTCCAATGGAAAGAAAATGAGCTTCAAAACGTTTACAACGTCAAAGAATAGTACTCTTAACGGTTACCTAACTACCATTATCGATGGTAAGATCTATGATTTGTACAAAAGAAATTACGTGAAATTTACGGAAGGAAAGCCTGCTCCCAATTCTTTCGTTAAGGCTGTTCCAGCCAGATTTGCAAAATTTACGGAATACTATTTTCAGAAAGAGGGCACAAATAGGATGGATGAAATTAAGTTGAAGAACAAACAACTTCTCAAACTTTTGGATAACTCCAAAAAAGCCGAACTAAAGGCATTTCTGAAAAAGAATGACTTAAATATTAAAGAAGAGGCAGACTTAATCAAGGCTTTTGATTTTCTAAATCAATAACAATTTTTAGAAATTAACATCTACAACCGCCCAACTAAGTTGGGCGGTTTTTATTTACCTTTACTGCATGGAAAAAACCACGCAGATTTATGGCCTTAGAGCCATTATAGAAGCTGTCAACTCCAATGAGGAGATAGATAAGGTATTCTTGCAAAAAGGTCTTAAAGGTGACCTAATGAAAGAATTGGAAGGTGTATTACGTCGCAATGAAATCAACATGGTATATGTGCCCGTTGAAAAGTTAAACCGACTGACGAAAAGCAACCATCAAGGTGCGGTAGCCAACATCTCCCCCATTACATTCCATACGCTTGAAGAATTAGTAGAAAAATCCAGTAAAAAAGAAGGTCCTGCCCTTTTTCTGCTTTTGGACCAACTATCCGATGTTCGTAATTTTGGTGCGATTATCAGGACCGCAGAATGTACAGGTGTAGACGGAATAATCGTTCAAAAGAAAGGTGCTGCCCCAGTGACCGCGGACACTATAAAAACATCGGCCGGTGCAGCCTATAAAGTGCCGATCGCTAAAGTAGACCATTTAAAGGATGCGGTTTTTTATCTTCAAGCCTCTGGAATAAAAATTGTTTCGGCAAGTGAAAAAACGAATGATTCTGTTTACGATGTCTCCTTTACCGACCCCATAGCCATTGTTATGGGTGCGGAAGATCGCGGTATTTCGCCATCTATCTTAAAAGCATCGGATTATCGTGCGAAATTACCCTTACTTGGTGAAATTGAATCTCTTAACGTCTCTGTGGCATGTGCCGTATTTCTATACGAAGCTGTACGTCAACGAAAACAGTTGCAGTAGACATTTGCACTTGCCAATAGTAAGCTGAAATACTTAGTAAATGTCCGTTATAAAATCAACATTAAAATTGTAAATCGAGAACTCCATTTAAATTGTATTTTTGAAGTATGTCTAAATATCAGGAACATATCGTATCCGATCCAGGGATATTGCTCGGAAAGCCAGTTATCAAGGGCACGCGTCTATCTGTAGAATTTATATTGAAAAAGCTATCGGAAGTTGCAACATTTAAAAATTTGGCCGAACAACACAGGTTGAGCCCCGAAGAAATTTGTGCCGCTCTGGATTATGCTTCCGCTAGACTTGCCGACAGAGAAGAATTAGTTGCCAAAAGATGATACTCGCCGATGAGAATATTCCATTTAATATCATTTAAGATTTAAGACTGAGAGGCATCGATGTATATTCCGTCTACGAAAATGACAGGGGTATAACCGATGAAGCTATCATCCAAATCTCGAAAAATCCACCCCGTATCATTTTGACAGAAGATAAGGATTTCGGAGAATGGGTCTTTGCACATGGTCTAAAGTCTGTAAGCGTTTTGTTCCTAAGATATTCCTATTCCCAAGAAGCCATCATAACAGATATATTAGTAAATCTTCTCGAACAAAAAGGACCTGAACTCTTTGGGATGTTCATCACGATTACAATCGATAAAATTCGTTACAGACAATATGAGATGACATGTCATACACTCTAAAAAAAGGTTGTCATCATTCACGGTCGCTCTTCCCCCTAGGTCTTTTTTTAAGATAGTAGCTAATTTCAACGGGGGCATCATCATCAATTTCTTCCTCCGCCTTGCCAATAAAATTGCCCTCCTCGTCAAAATGCTTTAGGAATGGGTCTTCCTCCTCATTAAAATCATCACGTTCCCATTCATACTTTTTAGGATTTGGGATTTTTGCCTTAATGACCACTGCCAAGGCCAATCCTGTTAAAAAACCGGCTAAATGACCTTCCCAAGATATACCATCCTTTACCGGAAAAATGTACCAGAGCAAACTTCCATAAATAAAAACCACAATCAATGATAGGGCAATCAGCCTAAAATAACTACTGAAAATCCCTTTGAAGAATATAAAACTTGCCAAAACATAAATAAGTCCGCTTGCCCCAATATGATACGAAGTACGCCCAATTAACCAGGTAAGAAAACCGGATATCAAAATACCAGAAATCATTATTTTCCAAGCCACATCCCTATAGAAGTACCATAATGCGGCCAATAGTATACCCAGTGGAATCGTATTATTATATAAATGCTTGAGGGAACCGTGAATAAAGGGACTTAAAAAAATTCCTTTTAGTCCAGAAATAGTGCGGGGCATTACCCCTAAGTGGTTGAAATTAGTCCCAAAAGCAATTTCCATCCAATATACCGCCCAAATTAAAATCATGGCAAACAGCGGTATGATCACATTTTTACTGGAAAATTTAAAATGTTCTTTTTCTGACATGGAATTTAATTTTTTAAAGGTCAGTATTTGACGAGAACCGATTTGGCACTACAAAGGTTCTCGATACGCTTGATCTCCCACGGAAAAATTGGAAACCAAGCACTCGAACTGACAGTTGTTCATTACTATGTCAAAATGCAAGCCGTTTATAATAATTCGATATGCCCTTTTCGTGCGTTAGCTAAACCACTATCAGTATTTGAACCTTTCCACTGACCGCTATAAATTTAATCGGAATTTCGCAATTATTTGACCAAAGCATCCAAATTGGTCATATTGTCATTCCATCTTTTTAAAATTATGGATTAGCGGAATAGATTGATCTTCTGTTTTAAGTTTATCATACTTTTGTAGTATGAACGAACATTTAGCAGAACGCGTA
>JBBSKR010000253.1:0-4063 GCA_038256135.1 Flavobacteriales bacterium
AGTAAACCGCCGTATACAAAAGCCATTAATATCTTCGTTGGTTACAGGTTTTTGGGAACGCGGGAAAATTTTCGGGTATCCTTTTTCGTAAGTACCCGAAATCCTTCAGCTTTTTCTACGCCACTAAATGTTCTAAGCAACTGATTGGTTAATCCGGTGAGCTTTCTAGTTTTCAAATCTATCCAAGCGCCCATCATTTCACAACGTGCAATATTTTCACCTTTTTGGTTGTAAAGATTATGATGGAATTCAAAGAATTTTGCATCCTCACTCATTCCCTTAATTTCCAACGATACCTGGATTGAATCTCCCAAAAAAGCTTCCTTAAAATAATAGACGTGCTCATAAAATCCGACAGGTCCAATTTCGTGAACTGCCATTGTTTTATGATCAAAACCTAGTTCCAAGAAAAACGACATCCGGGTATGGCTCATAAAATTAATGTAAGCTGAATTCGCCAAATGACGATTGGCGTCGACATCACTCCATCTTACTTCAAAATCTTTTAGGTACATTTTCTATTTCTATTTTTTTATTATGCGTGCATACTACTGCCTAAAAATAACATAGTTTTGAAACATAGGAATATTTAGGCTCCTTTTTTATCCTTAATTTTAATTCTAGTTAAAGTTTATCTACTATGTCAAATAAACCTGCATTCATAAAAGATTTATCGTTACCCGCTATTGCGGCTCCCATGTTTTTAATCTCTGGCCCTCAATTGGTCATTGAATGTTGTAAAAACGGCATCGTGGGCACGTTTCCAGCATTAAACCAGCGCACAAGTAAAGGTTTTGAGGAATGGTTGATAGAAATTAAATCGTCATTAAAGAACTTTGAAAAGGAGACTGGCAAAAAAGCGGCACCATTCGGTGTTAACTTAATTGTACACCCTACGAACCCCAGATTAGAAGCGGATGTGCAATTATGCGTAAAGCATAAAGTTCCATTGATCATTACCTCACTAGGTACTGTTTCTCAAGTGGTCGATGCCATTCATAGTTATGGCGGACTCGTTTTTCACGATATCATAAAAAAGCGTCATGCAGAAAAAGCGGCCGAAGCAGGCGTTGACGGATTGATATTGGTGGCTGCCGGCGCAGGTGGACATGCAGGTACCATTAACCCGATGACTTTGGTAGCCGAGATAAAGAAGTTTTTTCATAAAACCATAATTTTATCTGGATGTATCAGTACCGGCAGGGACATTGCATCGGCACTACAAATGGGTGCAGATTTGGCCTATATGGGCACACGGTTTATCAATACAGATGAAAGTAAGGCCACACCGGAGTACCGTAAAATGATCATTGATGCCGGGGCCAGTGACGTTGTATATACAGCGGCCATATCAGGTGTACATGCAAATTTTTTGGGAGCAAGTTTAAAAGCTGCCGGAATCACCGAGGAAGATCTGAAAAAAGACCGAAAAATTGATTTTGGCAAAGAACTGGATACCGAGGCGAAAGCTTGGAAAACCATTTGGTCTGCCGGTCAAGGATCTGCACTTATTGATGACACCCTACCTGTTTCGGAGTTAGTTTCACAATTAAAATCAGAATTTAAAAATGCGATATCGGAACAGATAAAAGTTTTGGAAACCTATCCGAAATAGATTAGGTTCAAACACCTTCCGATCGGCCTTATCCATTGATTCCATTTTAGATAATTCTCCAAGAAATTGATGTACTTGGCTCAATAAGGATTTAGGCTGAGATAAGCTTTCCCATACCTCCAATTAATTGATTATTTTTAAACGATATTCAACAACCAAAAAAAACTATGGCATGTATATTAAAAGAAATATTGGCTGGGGTCTAATTTTACGTTATTCTTGGAAAAACCTGATTTTATTTACCCTTTACACTAGTTCAATATTTTTAGCATGTGTGAATTTTCCGATTTGAAAAAACGTGTAAATCCTGCTACGCATTTGGTCAAGAACCAAGCTTTGGATCTTTTGGAACTAAAGGAAAAAGGCTATATTGATGGCTTTCAAGAAGATCAGTTGCAATCCATTCTTGAAGAATTTTATAATTTAAAAGGCATGTGTGAACGTATAAAAAATACGCCGTTTCCAAGACAATACGGATATTTTTCAAAAATTTTTACTTGGATTTTCTTACTTCTATTGCCATTCGGACTTTTAGATGTATTTGAGGGAAGTTTAGCTTCTAAGACCTTAAATACCACACATTGGTACATGTTTTTGATGGTTCCGTTTTCCGTACTTATTTCTTGGATATTCGCTACAATGGAAAGCATTGGGGACAATAGTGAAGATCCGTTTGAAGGCCGTTTGAACGATGTGCCGATGACGGCCCTGTGCCGTACCATAGAAATTGACCTGAGGGATATATTGAATGAAACCGAGCTGCCAGAACTGGTAGTGCCAAAAGACTATATCCTTTACTAATTAGTTTTTCCCAACAAGCCTATGCCATTGATCAATTCCAATTACTCACCAAATCTTTTTTTTAGAAGTGGCCATTTATCAACAATTTATTCTGGATTACTGAGAAAAGTCGAGCACTTAGATCAAATTAGGGAACGGATTACCTTGCCTGATAATGACTTTCTGGATTTGGATTGGAGTTATTCGAACTCCCCATCCAATAAGCTCGTCATCAGCATACATGGCCTTGAAGGAAGTGCAAAAAGGGCCTATATGAAGGGGAGTGCCAAAATATTGAGTGAAGCCGGGTTTGATGTTTGCGCAATTAATCTAAGGGGGTGTAGTGGAACACCCAATAAATTATACCGCTCCTATCATTCGGGTGCTACAGAAGATTTGCAATCGGTCATATCACATGTGTTGCGATTGGATACCTATAAGACTATATTTTTGCATGGATTTAGCCTTGGCGGTAATCTTCTGCTGAAATACTTGGGCGAAGGGATATCGGTTCCAAAGGAAATAAAAGGAGCCGTAGCAATATCCGTACCGTGCCAACTGGCAGATTCGTTACAGCAACTACTACAATTTAAAAACATAATGTATGCCGAACGGTTTAGGGGAAACCTAATCGATAAGTTGAAAATCAAACAACAACGTTTTCCTGATCATATTTCTAAAACCGATATAGCGCAAGTGAAAACTTTAAAGGATTTTGATGATATCTATACCAGTAAGGCGCACGGTTTTAAGGATGCGATGGATTACTATGCTCAATGTAGCAGTCTTCAGTTCTTAAAATTTATACAAGTTCCAACCTTGATTATCAACGCAAAAAATGATTCATTTTTAGGGGAGGCCTGTTATCCTGAACAGATTGCTGAACAACACAAGAAGCTATTTCTCGAAATGCCCAATTATGGTGGTCATGTAGGTTTTCATGGAGCACAAAACTATACTTATACAGAGCGGCGCACCTTAGCGTTCTTATCAGAAATTATTCAACTATCTTGATTGTGAAGGGTTGAGGAAATTTTGATAATAGGACTTAAAAAACGTAATCGAAACTACCAAGACGAATTACCCAGTTCGTATTAGCTCATAAAAAAAGTTGAATTTTTTCTCCAAGCTCCTAATTATTGAACACTAGTTACACAAAACATACGCCAACCCATAAAAATTCTTATCTTAGTATTTCAATTGATTAATTCTTAAAATACGTCAAAAAATGCGAAAATTATTCACTCTATTGGTCCTTAGCACCTTGGTTATTAGCTGCGGCGAGAAAAAGGAAGAAAAAAAGGAAGGTTTTGAAATGAACCGTGCCAAGAAAGAAGTAAAAGCCGAAACGGCCAGTGAAGGAGTGCCCGTTGACATGGATAACAAAGGTGTTGGCCCTATAAAAAATATGACTTTTGCGGATGATATCAATGCAGAGATGGCAACAGCGGGTGAAGCAAAGTTTCAGGCTATTTGCACTGCTTGTCATATGGCAGAACAACGCATGATCGGACCCGCCTTAAAAGGTGTTTATGAACGTAGAAGTCCGGAGTGGGTCATGAACATGATTCTGAACCCCGATGGCATGTTAAAAGAAGACCCTATAGCAAAAGCATTATTAAAAGAATATAATAATGCAATTATGTTGAATCAGAATTTAAATGAGGA
>JBBSKR010000254.1:0-3999 GCA_038256135.1 Flavobacteriales bacterium
AGCGTTTAGCGGAGGGGTTTCTTCGGGACACTATAAGTCCCCTATTTTTTCAATTCCTCAAAGAGCGGGCTATACTACAAAATACGGCATGCAGCTAACGACTGACCTCTATAGCTGATTCCCACCGAAGGTCGACCAAAGCGGAGTGGTCCGGAATACGCCAAACGCTATACGCATAACGCGCTACGCTTTTATTTGCGTTCAGCATGAGGCGTGTAGCGCATGGCGTGTGGCGCATGGCTTATAGCGTATGGCGCGCAGCGTTTAGCGGAGGGGTTTCTTCGGGACACAGTAAGTCCCCTATTTTTTCAATTCCTCAAATAGCGGGCCATACTAACAAATTATGGCATGCAGCTAATTACTGATCTCTATAAATAAAATTACATATTGGAGCGGTGAAAATCGACCAACCCTTCAATAGGCCGTTGTCTGATTACACCAACAATCAAATCATTACGCTTTAAAACGGAGGTAAGCTCGTCCCTAAGATAGTGGGCTATACTTCCCACAAAATTGATGGGCACTTTAGTGGCCAACTCAAATTGCATGACGTAATTATTAATGAACTGCTGGAAGCCTTTATCAATGACTCCTTTTGAATACGGGTGCTCTTTGTTCTCGATCAAGAAACGGGCAAAAGTCGCCAAATAGGTATTCGGATTGGGCTGTTTATAGAGATTTTCCTTAATAACATCCGCCTCCAAATCATATTGCTTGGCAAATTTATGGCCCAAATCCGCAGGCATTTTATGAAAATAATAATCGCGAATCAATTTACGTCCGAAGTAATTTCCGCTTCCATCATCCATAGGAATGTAACCTAACGACGTTACTTTTTGGAATAGTTGGTTGCCGTCATAGTAACTGCAATTGGAACCTGTTCCAAGAATACACACAATGCCTTGATGGCCAACCTTGGTCGTAGCAAAAATAGCGGCATAGGTATCCTCTTTAACGACTGCTTTCGCATTCGGAAAGTAATCCTTAAAAATATCCCTCAAAAACTTTTTCATTCGATCTGTACCACAACCTGCACCATAAAAATAAAGATGGGATACGTTCTCTCGGTTTTTGGAAAGCTCAAAATTATTGGCCAGGCGGTCTTCGATGACATCTTTAGTCAATACCTCAGGACTTAAACCCAAGGTCTGTGTCAAGAATAATTGTTCTCCTTTGTCATCCAAAGCAATCCAATCAGATTTGGTTGCGCCGCTATCTACTATTAAAATCATATTCCGGTGGTATTTAAAAAATAATCCTGAAAATAAGGAAAAAATGCCTCATTTTCAGGAAATATTCTTTATTAAACTAAAATGTCGTTTAAAGCGTATTTACGTACTGAACCAAGTCTACCATTTTATTTGAAAAACCGGCCTCATTATCATACCAGCAAATTAATTTGTAGAATTTGGAATTCAATTCGATACCGGCCCCGGCATCAAATACACTCGTATTTGTTTCCCCAATAAAATCTTGTGAAACAACTGCATCTTCCGTATAGCCTAAAACACCTTTCAATTCTCCTTCGGATGCTGTTTTGAAAGCCTTCTTGATTTCTTCATATGAAGTATCCTTTTGTAAACGAACGGTTAAATCCACAACAGATACATCTGCCGTTGGTACCCTGAACGCCATCCCTGTAAGTTTTCCCTTAAGCGAAGGAATAACCTTGGTAACTGCAACTGCAGCACCCGTAGAAGCAGGTATGATATTCAATAAAGCACTTCTACCTCCTCTCCAATCTTTTTTGGAAGGACCATCAACCGTCATCTGAGTAGCGGTCGTGGCATGGACCGTAGTCATCAATGCCTCTTCTATGCCGAATTTATCATTCAATACCTTAACCATTGGTGCCAAACAGTTGGTAGTACACGATGCATTGGATACTATTTTATCGGATGCTTTTACGTCCTTATGGTTCACTCCCATCACAAACATGGGTACATCTTTGGAAGGAGCTGAAATAACTACTTTCTTGGTCCCGCCCTCAATATGATATTGCGCTGTTTCCATGGTAGTAAAAATACCTGTGCATTCGGCTACCGTTGCTGCACCTACTTCATCCCACTTACAATTTTTAGGGTCTCTTTCTGCAGTGATACGCACTGTTTTACCATTAACCACTAAATTACCGTCCTTAACCGCTACCGTACCATCAAAAGCACCGTGAACGGAATCATATTTTAGCAAATAGGCCAAGTGATCTACATCTAATAAATCATTGATGGCAACCACATCTACATCACCACGCTTTACCGTTGTTCTGAAGACCAATCTTCCTATTCTACCGAATCCGTTTATTCCTATTTTCAAATTTGACATGTTCTCTGTTTTTAACGTTAAAAATTATGTTGTCATTATTTCGGAAACCCGTATAAGTTCCCTATCTATTTTCGTATGCCCCTTAATCGCTTTATTGATTGGGGTCAATGTTAATTTATTATCCTGAACGCCCACCATGAGGTTCGTTTTACCCTCCAGTAGGGATTCTACCGCCTTAACCCCCATTCTGCTTGCGAGGACACGATCATAACAAGATGGCGCGCCACCACGTTGCATGTGCCCTAGTACCGAAACACGTACATCGTAAATAGGTAAATGTTCCTCCACGTATTCCTTAAGTTCGAATACATTTTTACCCGATTTATCACCTTCGGCTACGATGACGATACTTGAAGACTTGCCAGACTCCTTACTTCTTTTCAAGGATTCCAATAGCCTGTCCAAACCTAAATTCTCCTCAGGAATCAAAATCTCCTCAGCGCCTGCACCAATTCCTGCATTTAAAGCGATATGACCGACATCCCTTCCCATTACTTCCACAAAGAAAAGTCTATTATGGGAACTGGCAGTATCCCTAATTTTGTCGATACAGTCCACAACGGTGTTCAATGCCGTGTCAAAGCCCAATGTAAAGGTAGTGCCAAAAATATCATTATCTATCGTGCCGGGAATGCCGATTATGGGAAAACTAAATTCCTTATTGAAAATCATGGCACCTGTAAAGCTACCATCCCCACCGATAACCACAAAGGCATCTATTTCGGCTTTAAGCAACTGTTCATACGCAATTTTTCTTCCTTCAGGGGTTCTAAAATCGTCACAGCGTGCAGATTTTAGAATCGTACCGCCCTTATTAATGATATTATTTACGCTACGGGCATCCATAGCTTTAAAATCCCCTTCGATCATTCCTTGATAGCCCCTGTAAATTCCAACGCAGGCGACTTTCATATAAGCACAGGTACGAACAACTGATCTTATGGCCGCATTCATTCCTGGAGAATCGCCCCCGGAAGTCAGTACCGCTATTTTCTTAATTTTTGAAGACATCGAAAAATTTAAGCCAACGAAATTACTAAAACTAAATGCAATAATGAAATCTAGGAGCTCCCCATTTCGAAGGATATCATAGAAAACGTTTAAGTTGTGATATTTAATCAGTAGTGTCCGACATAAGACTTAAGACCGCTGCGCTGCAAGAAATAAGACTAAATTTTTAACTAACTAAAAATCAACATTTTAAAAAAACCTTTTGAGCTATTTCAGGAACCGAGTCCAACATCTAAAAAAGCAAGGTGGCGTGTATTGGTCTGTGCCAAATTCTTAGTGGTTACTGCTCATGATAATAGCTTTCAAAAATGTTTACCGGACAACAATGATATTTAATTGAAAAAAATCCCCTGGTGTCCGGTTAAAGACTAAAATCGCTGTACTTCGGAAAGCTCAGTAACCACGCTTAAGGACGTAAGACTATAGACTAAATTGTGAATGATTGAACATCGGTACCGGTGACATTTCGCAATAGCGTACAATACTCGGAAAAAGCATGGTCTGGCATTTATATTTAACGTGAATTATTAATGAACGTGGGAAGCACTATATACCTAAGAAATTCTCGATACACTGGATTTTCCAATCAGAAAATTGGAAAGTCCGGCTCGAACTGACATTCTTCTATACATTAACAGTAGTGTCCGGTTAAAGCCTAAAGACCAC
>JBBSKR010000255.1:0-3985 GCA_038256135.1 Flavobacteriales bacterium
CTCATTCGCAAAAAAATCAACAAAATCGAGGTCTGTCAAATCGTGGTTGATACCATTGGTTACATAGATGTCTTTGTAACCATCGTTATCCATATCAAATAGCAAACCAGACCAACTCCAATCGGTCGCCTCAACCCCACTATAATAAGCGATTTCAGAAAAGGATCCGTTGCCATTATTAAGTTGCAAAGTATTTTGAATATACTGCTGATGAAAATCTTTACTCTGTTTTAACTTGAAAATATTGTAGCCTTCAAATTCCATAACAGATTTAACACGTTGATCTGGTTCTGGGAGCATATCTGTAATAAAAATATCGGATAATCCATCATTATTAATATCGGCAATATCAATGCCCATCGCGGAAAGACTTAAATGATTGGTCCATTTTTTAATTTCTTCGGTAAAAGTCCCATCTTGATTGTTTATGTAAAGATAATCGCGCTCATAAAAATCATTGGAAACATATATGTCTGGATACAGGTCTTGATTGATATCCGCAACCATAACCCCTAGCCCAAAACCTATTAGACTACCATAAATACCGGCTTCTTCACTGACGTCTACAAATTTACCATCGTCGTTTCTGAGTAGCATATCACCGACTCCCTTAAAAATATCGGGAACTCCTTCCCAATCCTGTGCCCTTACACTTCGTTGCTCTGCATAACCTAAACTACTTACGGGGATATTGCTATTGTTCAAAATGTAAACATCCAAGTCACCATCCTTATCGTAATCAAAAAAGGTTGCGTGGGTCGAAAAGCCTGTTTTGGCTAAATTATATTCTACAGCTTTTTCGGTAAAGGTTAAATCACCATTATTAATGTAGAGATCATTATCATGATTGTTGCCTTCCATATTCCCGGCATTACTTACATAAATGTCGAGCAGGCCATCATTGTTCAGATCGGCCATGACCACCCCGGTAGACCAAGGTTTGTTTCCCAGAGTGCCTGATTTTTCCGTAATGTCCTCGAACTTAAAATTTCCTTTATTCAAATAAAGTCGGTTGGGAACCATGTTGCCGGTAAGGTATATATCTATTAGGCCGTCATTATTAATATCTCCTAACGCTACCCCGCCGCCGTTGTAAAAATTGCGGTATTTGAATATGTTGAAATTTTTCTGGTTTTCAATATGATTGATAAAATCGATTCCAGTACTATCTGAAGGCATGAGTGTAAACAATGTATTTTCCTCTGCCACGACAACCTCATTTTCAGGATTCTCTTTACAGGAAAGAAAAAATAGGATCAAACATATTAAAATTGAAATAGGTAATCTATTCATCTTAGTTGTTGTAAATATAGAAAAAGGGCGAATCGTTGTTTCTGCCCACGATGTAGGTTTCAATCCCTTTGATTTTTATTTTATGTACTTCTCGAGAAGCACCGTTTATATGTAGCATTTCATATTTGCTTTGAAATGGCGTATTTTCATTTCCAGAATTGTACAAAATTAACCCATGAAGGGCATCTAATCTGCCTAATTGAGTGCTAATTTCGAAGTTATTGCCCACAATTAACAAATCGTTAAACCCATCTGAATTGAAATCATCCACCAGTATATCTTGAATGGAAGAAATTTGGGCAATTGTAGGCAATGGTTGTTTTGAAAAGTTACCTGAACCATTATTAATGAACAAACAACTGTTCAATTCAAACACATTTTTCTTCTCTGCCTTGTTTAAGGTATTGCGCCCAAACAATTCAGTAATACTAGCAGTGGCAAAATCGGAATACGAAAGGAATTTCTTATTTAGAAACGGCATTTGTTTAACCAATTCATCTTTGGAAGCAAAAGGGGTTTCCGTATTTTGATGATAATAGGTAATCAATGGGTCAATTTGACCATTGGTATCAAAATCGTAATTGTAGAGGGTAATGGGATTATTTTTTGTGGCTTTGAACTTTGTGTTTGCGCCCCAGTTTCCTGCGACGAAATCTTGGTCCCCATCATTGTCTACATCTAAGGCAATGACTGAATTCCACCAGCCATGGGTATCCGCTAGCCCGTTCGAATCTTGTAATTTCAGGGTATCGCCATCATTGATAAAAATGGATATTGGCATCCAATGGCCTACTACAATGAGGTCCTGTACTCCATCACCATTGACATCGGCCCACACCATATCTTTAACATTACCGATCAGTTTCAATTCTGGTGCTATTTTATCTATTACATTGATAAAAGTTCCTTGCCCGTCATTAATAAAAAAATATTGTTCCGGAGTTTTTCCATATTTTGAGGGTTCCTGGTCTGCAGTAATGACGACGTCATAATCCCCATCGTTATCAAAATCGTTTACGGTAATCTTAGAGGCATTTGCCTCAATATTTACGAATGCATTCGGGTCTTTTGTAAACTCCCCATTTTGGTTGATGTAAAGCCTTGGTTTTAAGGGATTCCCTTGTAGAAATTCATTTCCTCCACTTGCTACCAGTAGATCCATAAATCCATCACCATTCGCATCAAAAAATATACTGGCCACATCCTCATTCATAACATCTTCTTGAAATAGGTTCGTTTGGTGGTCTATAAAGGACCCGGTACTGTCTTGTACATATAAATGAGAGGCTTGTGTTTTAGGTCCCCCAATAAAAAAATCATCCAAACCATCGTTATTAATATCGGAAACAGCGATCGTGGGTCCTTCGTTCGAACTGGCAAAAGGGATTAACGGTTCCTTACTAAAGTCTAAGGTAGCTGTCTCTTCGTGAACAAAGTCTACCATGGAATTTGGTAAATTGTTCGAGTTTTGAGGGCTCTTACTATCTGGAAAAATAGAATCTTGATTTGAATCATAGGCAATTACAATTTCTTGATTTACGGCTACCTTGAATAGTTTCTTTGACATATTGTTCGGCCAAATGACTTGAAGGGAATCGATGATGCTATCCTGGCCAAATCCAAAAAGTATTTGATTGGAATTGGAAGATAAATAGCCGTTGGTGGGGTAATGTTCCACTATTTGTCTGCCTGTTTTCGAGTAGGCAATTACCTTGGCACCTATTGCAAATCGATTGGTAGGGGAACCTTTTAATTTTACATGCAAGTAAGCCTTACTTTTCGTGGTATTTTCTAAAATTGATGCTTCTTGATCAATATTGTTCACCACAATATCCAGATCGCCATCGTTGTCCAAGTCGGCATAAGCACATCCATTGCTAAAGCTGGGGTCATTACCGATCCATTTCGATGTAATATTCGAAAAGGTGAGGTCACCATTATTTTTAAAAAAATAATTGGCTACTTTTTTTTCAGGTATCTCGTTGATGAGGGGCATGTCCGAATCTTGCATTCCGGCATCTATTCTTCTTTGGATATCTTCATTGGCAATAAAATTCATGTAGTCCATATCATTGGTAGCACCTTTAATGCCATTGGTAATGAAGAGGTCCTTGAATCCATCATTGTCAAAATCGGCCAACAAGGAACCCCAAGACCACTCCGTTGCAGCAATGCCACTCAGTGCGCCAATTTCAGAAAAGTTGGTTCCATGGTTATTGAGATGGAGTGTATTTTGCATGTATTGGGGGGCATAACCATTTTTTAAATATTGGTTGTAAATAGGATATGCATATTCCAGGCCTGATGTTTTATAGGTTTTTAGATTTTCAGGTAACATATCTAAGGAAACAATGTCTGTAAAACCATCATTATTAATATCCGCTATGGCATTGCCCATAGAAAAGTGTGTGGTATGCCCGAGAATCAAATCATTTTCGGATATGACTTCCTTAAAGGTGCCATCCTGTTGGTTTAGGTATAGGTAATCGTTTTCAAAAAAATCATTTCCAACGTAAATATCCGGATAATCGTCATTGTTCAAGTCGCTTATGGATAGTCCCAGTCCGTAGCCTGATTTCCCTTGAAAAATACCGGATATCTCACTGGTATCCTCAAAAAATCCGTTGTTATTGGTATACAGGCGATCCCCAGAAATGGAATCATAAACCGATCTTTGGCTACCACGACCGTA
>JBBSKR010000256.1:0-3934 GCA_038256135.1 Flavobacteriales bacterium
AATAATTTAATGGCCAATATTATCCTGAGCGCAGACGAAGGGTTGGGAACACGCGAGGACTTCGACAGCGCTCAGACTGACAAGGTAGATGAATATAAGTTATTCAGTCTATGTTATTTAAGTCATCACTCAGTACTTTGTACTAAATACTGTATAAAATTATAATTTTAGGCTTTACTTTGTACGCAGTACTAAATACAAGTAACTTTTTCACCAATCAACTATCAAACTAATTAACTTTTTCACTCTTTAACTCACTAACTCACTAACTCACTAACTCACTAACTAATAAACTATTCAACTCATTAACTCATCTACTGACCCACCTAAAAGCCTCCTGGTCATCGCCCTAGTTTGGCCAGAACCTGCTTCTACTGCTGCTGGGGTCCGAATGATGCAATTGTTGGGGGTATTTCAAAAGCAAGGTTATAATATTACTATGGCTTCGGCAGCTTCTCCATCTGTATATGCCGAGGATTTGTCCTCATTGGGCATTAAAACACAATCTATAGCATTGAATAGTCCTTCGTTCGACGTCTTTATTTCCAATTTACAGCCCAATGTAGTTTTATTCGATAGATTTCTGACCGAAGAGCAATTTGGCTGGCGCGTAGCGGAACAGGTGCCCAATGCCCTACGGATATTGGAAACGTCCGACTTACATTCACTACGCCATGTGCGTGAACAGTGTTTTAAAAAAGGGATTGAATTCACTACCGAAGCCTGGCTGCAGAACGATAAAACCAAACGGGAAACCGCCAGTATCTACCGCTGCGATTTGTCCCTCATTATTTCCGGTTTTGAAATGGAACTTCTCACTAAATTCATTAAAATAGATCAAAGTTTGTTATTGTTACTGCCTTTTATGATCGATGAAATAATGGTTACCACAGATTGGCCAACGTTTGAACAACGAACTGACTTCCTTTTTATAGGAGGAGGAAAACATACACCCAATGTGGATGCCATTAACTATTTGAGGACTGACATTTGGCCCCTAATTCATAACCAATTGCCCGAGGTGAAACTAAATGTTTACGGTGCCTATTTACCCCAACAGGTTTTGGAAATGAACAACCCAAAGCAAGGATTTTTAATACAGGGCAGAGCGGCCGATGTACAAATAATAATGCAGCAGTCTTGCGTCTGCTTGGCGCCTTTGCGTTTTGGTGCCGGTATCAAGGGCAAATTATTGGAGGCTATGCGGAATGGCACACCAAGTGTAACAACCTCCATTGGTGCAGAGGGAATGCAGGGTATCTTGGAATGGAACGGTTTTGTAGAAAACCATCCACAAGAGTTTGCCAATGCCGCAGTGAGGTTATACACTGATAAAAATAGGTGGCAAATGGCACAGGAACAGGGTAAAACCTTGATCAATACTTTGTTTAACAAAAAAAGTTTGGAAAAAGTATTTGTAGCTAAACTTAAAGAAGTTCAAAACTGACTGCAAGAACACCGCCAACAGAATTTTATTGGGGACCTCCTGCAGCATCAGAGTCTTGCCGCGACTAAGTTTATGGGGAAATGGATTGAAATTAAGAATAAAGGAAAATAACCTATCCTTCAACTTAATCATTTCTCAAATTTAGCATCGCAATAATCTAAAAAATTTGTAAGAAAATAAAACAAATATTATAAAGCCAATGTAATAATGTTTAACTAGAAAAATAATGTTAAATAAAAACAACTTACAATTCAAACAATTAGAACATCACGCAAAAATATTTGTTCAATAAAATATCTCGAATTTGTCAAGTTAAAATTAAAGGTTTAAATTCAAGTTCTAGAGACACTAGAATTAATTTAAACTAAAACACACTTTAAAATGAAAAAAGGCATTTTACTTTCCTTTGTCGCATTGGGCTTTTTGGCAAGCTGTGAGGTACAGGACAATTCAGAAAATTTATTGGAACAGCAAAAATTAGTTGTTGGCGATATCATGGATAATATGGTTTCCGTTGATATAGATATGCCAAAAGGCACCAAGGGATTATCGAGCAAAAATGGTGCTGACCTGCAAGCTCAAGCATCTCAATTTAATGAAATGCTTCTTCCCTATGGAATCCAGCTTGAAAAAATGGAATATTATACGGCAGAAGGTGCAGGAAATACGGTATTCTTCAGTGATAGAGGGAACAAACGGTTAGGTTCCGATTTTGTGCCAAATGACCCCAGAAATGCAGTACCTGGAACAGCGATTCCTTATCTTGTTGACGGTACACAATTGATTACCAATTCAGGTTTGAATACGCTTGAACCTTTAAATACGGTAAGGGATACTTGGAGTAACGTTACCTGTTCGAACGGACTTGATATTCTTAATCTTGGCGTTACGTCAAATGATGTAGGATTTGTTTCCAAGAACTTCTTTGGATATGGAGGTAGTGCTGGATTTTTTCCAGGTATTATCGTTCAGGCTGGTGTGCTTCCAAGTGATTTCTTTGAATTACTGACTCCAGGAGGTGGGGCAGGTATTCTTGGAGTTTGCTTTACATTAAGCTATCTCGAAGATATTAATGCCGATGGAAAAGGTGATGTAGCCATAAAGGAAATTTACTATAATGATGGTTTCAACTGGCAGGATAGAGTAGCCACAGGGAGTGGATTCGATTTTGAGACCGTTGCACTGCACGAAACTGGGCATGCCTTGAGCCAAGCGCACTTTGGTAAAGTATCGAGAACAGAAAGTAACGGTAAAGTACATTTCTCCCCACGCGCTCTAATGAACGCTGGGTATTCTGGTGTAAACCGAGTGGTGGAAAAAACAGACGAATCTGGTCATTGCAGTAACTGGAGCAACTGGCCAAACAATTAATTATCTAATTTAAATCTTTAGGAAGGCCCCTTTTTAAGGGGTCTTTTTTTATTGTTTGGTTTATGGGTTTGATCACAAAACCAAACAATGACTGCGATAAAATCTATGGGAAATGGATTAATGATAAGAATAGGGAGAAGTAACGCGTGGAGATAATGATTTATAAGGGTTTTAAAACATTTGATTATATTGGTGACGGTAATTATTCTGCCAAAGGTGAAGTTATTTAGAAAAATCGATATTTAGGATGGATGATGTAAATAGAGCTATTATTATTGAAACCGTAGAAGATAAAATACCCATACATAAATTTCTAGGGTTGAAAGTTGAAACATTGGAAAGAGGATTTGTACGGGTTATCGTTCCGTTTCGTGATGAAGTTGTTGGCGATATCCGATCTAACCGATGGCACGGAGGCATGATCGCCACTATTATGGATTCCGTTGGGGCTATTGTTGGGATCACCCATTTCACTTCAATAAAAGATAGATTGGCAACGATTGACCTAAGAACCGATTTTTTAAAAGGGGCTGAAGCAGCACCTATAGAAGTAGAGGGGAAAGTAGTGCGATTTGGAAATAGAATTCTGGTCACCAAAATGAAAGCATTTCAAAACCAAGAACTGATTGCAGAAGGTAAAGGGGTCTATAATTTTACTAAATCCTAGGAGATATTAGTTTTCATTCTTTTCGTTTTCTTTGATACTTAAAAATTTACACACTATACAACTTCGGGATTTCGAAATATGCCTTAGGTGATTTATATGAACACCTACTAAATTCTCTGTGAGATCAACTCCGAAGCCAGCTAAATAAATAATCGAATCTACAAGAAAACATAGGGATATAAGACTACATTGTTAAAAACGAAATCATTGGAATGAAAAAGTGGTTGAAAATTTTTGGCGTTTTGGTCGTGCTATTTTTATTAATGGGACTAGGAGGTTGGTTTTATTTAACATCCAAGTAACTGGATTTTGAGGGCGACTATACAGAAAATACAGCGCTGAAAGAAGTTTACAAAGACGGATTTACCTTTTTAGACCGCAACGGTAATTCAACATTGGATGTATATGAGGACAATAGAAGGACTACAGATGAGCGTGTTTCTGACCTA
>JBBSKR010000257.1:0-3926 GCA_038256135.1 Flavobacteriales bacterium
AATTGGGGACTAAGATTAGCACGGTAAAAGTAAAGAATGCCTATGCATTCGGGCAGCTGAAGAACGTGAACGACTTTAGCACCAGTGAGGAACTTTGGAACATTACCGGCCTTAATGCAAAGGGGCAGGTGACTACTGCCACCATGGGCGTAGGCATGAAAAGAACCAATACTTATGATGCCAATGGCTATTTGACGCAGGCCCTGTCCCAAAAGAACGTAACTACCAGTGCGGTAGAACTCATGAAACTTACCTTTACCTTTAATACCCAAAGGGGAATTTTGAATAGCCGTACCAATAGCATGTTCGCTTGGACGGAGAATTTTACCTATGATAGCCAGGACAGGCTGCTCAGTTACAACGATACAAACGGTGCAAAGAACCAAAACTATGACACCAAGGGCCGTATAGATATCAACAGCCAAATAGGGCAATACAAATACAGCACCACAAATTTTCAACAAACGGAGCTGATATTGAACCCAACAGGCCAAACCTATTATAACGATTATACGGCTCAGAACATCACCTATAATTCTTTTAAGAGTCCGGTGGAGATTTCCGAGAACGGCAAGGACCGTATCAATTTCCAGTATAATGCGGCCATGGGAAGGGCAACGATGTTCTATGGCGATATGAATAGTGATAAACTTATTAGGCCTTTCAGAAAGCACTACAGCCAAGACGGCAGTATGGAGATTAAATGGGAAAAAGCGACGGGTAAGGCAACCTTTGCCACATATATAGGTGGGGATGGCTATTCCTCCTCCGTGATGTACCATTCCGAGCAGGGCAGCAGTACGGTGAGCCAGTACCTATACCTGCACCGAGATTATTTGGGCAGTATTTTGGCTATTACCGACAAGAACGGGAATTTTAAGGAGAAAAGACATTTTGATGCTTGGGGCAACATCATAAAACTGACCGATGGCAACAATGTGGCCTTGACAAAGTTCGCCGTTCTAGACCGGGGCTATACAGGCCATGAGCATTTGCAGGGAGTAGGATTGGTGCATATGAATGGCAGGCTCTACGACCCTATGTTACACCGCTTCTTGATGCCCGATAATTTTGTACAGGATCCCTTTAATTCCATGAGCTACAATAGATATGCCTATGTAATGAACAATCCTCTGATGTATGTGGATTACAATGGAGAATTTCTAGTTGAGACGGGTACCCTTCTATGGATTGGAGGTTCATTAGCAGCTTCTGCATTGCTGACATGGGGTGAACAGATAAAAAGTGCTCAATACATGCGTTGGTTTGAAGGAGCAGTCGGAAAACCGGTCGAGAACTGGGTGAACAAACATGTCGTAAATCCTGTTAGGTCTTTATTTGGAGGTGGCGCGAAGGCTCCGCCAAAGACCGTACATATGCTTAGTGTGCCCGGTACGCCCCTTGCCAACGGCCCAACAAATTTGCCTATCTTTAATGCTTCGAATGGAGGGGGATTAGGAATTTCAACGGCTCAAAGTGGAAATCAAATATCCTTTACGGAGGGTGCGCCGAAACAGGATTTCAGTGGTTTTTGGGGTGGAGTCAACTTCTTTTTGAATGGTGGAATTACAGATGGCTATCGTTATGATTATGACGGAAACGCAGTTGGGGTGGCACCCGCAATGGGTATTGCGCCGACACCGGGCATTGGAAACTTGGGCAATGCACTTAAAGGCGGTACCACCGTATTAGGTAAATTTCCAGAGTATTTACAACTAGGCAAAAAACTAAATGCCAGAACATTTAGTATTCCTTCAAATATTTGGAATGGAATGACATCAGCGCAACAATGGGCAGCTAATCTCAAATTTCTTAATAGAACAATAGCGAGAGGAGATAAAATAATATTATCAAACCCCGTAAAGAACATTAATAATATCTCCGGTTATCTTCGTAGAGAACTGGACTATTTACTATCTCAAGGATACAAGTTGAGTAAAGACGGTAAAGAATTAATAAAATAATTATGATAAACGATGAACTTGTGTTAAGAATATTGAATATTCCTAGAACTTTTTTTAATCCTACGAATGA
The DNA here is from genome assembly GCA_038256135.1 of Flavobacteriales bacterium. Classification (GTDB taxonomy): domain Bacteria; phylum Bacteroidota; class Bacteroidia; order Flavobacteriales; family Flavobacteriaceae; genus Maribacter. The sequence goes on from JBBSKR010000257.1 coordinate 2,035, forward strand.
TAATTCCGTATACTCTCTTTTGAAACAAACGGGTTATTTTCGAGAGAAAGACAAGGTTGACGAGAAAACAATTATAAATATACTAGAACAGAATCCAGAATATACTGAAGATTGGTTGGACTGGTCCGCAAACAAACGTAGTGATGCAGGATGGTATTTTAAAGTTGGTGATGATAAGGGGTATACTCTTGGATATCTTGATTCAGAAAAAGGAATTATTAAACAAGAGGATTACCTTGATGCCAGGACTGTTTGTGCAAAATACATAATTTTGGAAATTGAGAGCATCAGAAGTAGCTAGTTCTTCCCGCTAGAGTATCAGGCTTCCCCCAGAGGTATATAAGTCCGCAATGCCCTCCCGGTCCGAAAGTGATGTCCCCAATACTCAAACCTTTAAATGGCTTGAAAATATATATTTAAAATGATGAAGTACTTTCAAATTATGAGCATATTATTAATTTTCCTTTTAATGGCTGGCTGTTCAAATAATGAACCAACCAAAAATGATATTCAAGGTGTCTGGGTTTCAGAAACCGGAGGGGAATTTGAATTTTATTATAACGGTAAATTTGAAATAAAAAATTTACTAGGAGTGATTGTTTTTAATAATTCCGATGAATATAAGAACTATTCTTTTTAGGAGTCGTGAAAGTGGACAATCAAAAAATGGCGGGGACAGTGGGTAGTAGATTTGGTTTTTACGCAAAGTAAAACATTGAAAAAAGGATATGCTACACGTATATTGATTGCGGGCTCGGGTATTATGGAGAGCAACCCGCCATGGAGTTTATTTATTTGGAAAGGAGATGAAGGAGGCGAGCGTTACACTTTTAAAAAAAATAGTCCCCCAGTCAGAGCGAGGATTTTGCTGGTACCATCAGGAGTAGGCTAGAAAGTTAAAAATATTCAAAAGTTCTTTGAAATAGTGATAACAGTATCCCTCGAGTGCTATTTAAGCTTGCAGGGAAGGTATCTGATTTCTAGTCATCTACCATTTCAAGCAGGCTTCTAAGACCACGGCGAAGTATCTTTACCTGCCACGCTAGCGCGAGCGTCACGCTCGTGTCCGCCCAAGCGGCAGCAGCAAAAGGTTCTTTGAAACATTGATAAATTATCGCGCCCCGAATGGTTACGGGGAGCGTTAAAATACATACAATAAATATGAATTATTTTGTTTTTACGTATACTGGGAAACCAATCGGCGAAAGTGGAGAAAGTTGCGGAACAACTTATAAACTAGATACTGGATGCAATCTTTGTGGAACAGGAGTACTTTTAGCGGGAAATTTGAAAACCACTAAAATAAGTTCCACTGGACATGATATTTTTCAAACAATTGATGGCGATTATATTATTTCTGAAAAATTACATAATGAAATCCTAAATGAAAATATAGATATCGGAAATTTGAAAAATATAGTTGGCTTAAAGGGAAGTAAACTACCATTCTATCATTTAGTTTCTGAATTAAGTTTACCGAAAGTCTCTAAAGCAAATGGCCTCATTATTGAAGGTCAATGTATGAATTGTCGGCGTAATGGTTACTTTAATGATTTGATTATGGGTAATTTAGAAAAAAAAATACCCACTAGAATTGTTCCTTTAGAACTAGTCTACGACAAGATGGACGCACCTTTATTCAATCAGAGAGATATAATCTCTTCTTGGGAGCATATAGGGTTATCGTCTAGGGAGGCAAAAGGAAATCGTGTAATCAGATATGCAAGGCCTTTATTAATTGTAAGTGATAGACTTAAAAATTTCTTGGAAAAACGAAAATTGAGGAATCTCAAATTTGAACCAATTAAAATACTTGAATAATATATCTAAGACTTTTTGTTGGTACTTTCAAAACTCTATCCGAATGGGATATTATTCATAAGGGCAGAAGC
>JBBSKR010000258.1:0-3923 GCA_038256135.1 Flavobacteriales bacterium
CCCGAAAGAATTGTTTCCATCCGGTAGGGTGCTGCTCCAATCATTACGATAGGTTAAATCTGCGTACAGTTCGTTTTGATAGGCAAAGTTTGCGGTACCATAGATACTGTTTATCCTTTTGTTCAGGTTTTCACTTTTTCCCAATAAGGGGGCCCGAGAATTGGCCAAAGTATAGATTTCCGGTAAGGCCAGTTGCGAGGCTTCCGCATATGCATAATGAATTTTTTGGTCCAAGCGATTAGCGCCTGTAGACAATGCATAATCCCATCTGTCATTAATTTTGTTATTGTAGGAAAGTAATACATCCGTATTCATTTCAGTAAATCTAACGTTGTCTTCCCGATATGAGCCGAACGGATTTGCATTTGTACTCACCGCCCTTCTAAATTCCCTATTATCATTATAGGTATCTAAACCTGTTCTAATTTTTAAGGATAGATTCTCGGAAAAATCATAAGTGGCCGATACATTTCCCAAAACACGGTTTTTGTTGAAACTGTTGGTATTTTCAAATAAGGTGAGGTAAGGGTTGGTCAACCATAAATAGTTGATATCGTAATGTTGGCGGCCCGTTTGGCCAGCCTGCCAATAATCCCTAAGTGCGCCTATATCTGTTTGGCGACCTGTCCAATTAAAGCCATAGAGCACGTTCTCATAACCATAACCCAAATTAGGGCGGTTGCCACTGCGGGTATTGATATAATTCACAAATGTGTTGACCGTTAAATTCTCGCTTAGAATTTGATCTAGGCTCAATGCGATTCCGTCACGCTTCAGGTCCGTATTCGGCAAAATGCCTTCATTACGCAGATTGCTATAAGAAAGTCGGGTACTGCCCGTTTCGCCCGTATTGCTTATGGCGATGTTGTTTTGATAGGTGATGCCCGTATCAAAAAAGTTTCTGACATTATCTGGCCTTGAAACCCAAGGGGTCGGTGTTATGGCCGTGTAAGATCCGTCAGGAAGTGTGCGGGCGATCACATCGCCACCACGAACGGGGTTGCCATTAGTATCTATCGAGGGACCATCGAATTGCGGAATTGAAAGACCGGCATCTAGACGCGGACCATAACTGCTTATGCCACCATCACCTATACCTGCCCCCACACCGTTTTGAAATGCGTAGTTGCCATTGGATCCCAACCCATATTCATTTTGATAGTCGGGCAATGTTAGCAAGGTTTCAATCGTAAAATTACTGTTGATACTTACCCCAAAGCCCTTAGCCCTGTTTCCTCGTTTGGTAGTGATAAGGACCACTCCGTTTGCTGCCCTAGTGCCGTAAAGTGCTGCTGAACCGGCACCTTTTAATATGGAAATGGACTGAATGTCATCTGGACTGAACTCAGCGCTTCCATTTCCAAAATCCACCTCCTGTAAAGCCCCGTTATTTACTAAATCACTCGTAATCTGTTCGTTACTAATGGGAACGCCGTCCACCACAAAAAGTGGCTGGTTGCTACCACTTAACGAGTTCTCTCCTCGAATGATGATTCGACTTGAAGAACCGACACCACTTGACCCGTTCGTAATCAGTACCCCAGCGACCTGGCCGGCTAAGCTATTGACCAAATTAGTTTGCGGAACGGTGGTCAGTTTCTCCGAATCGACCGTGGATACGGCGGATACCAAGGCCTGTCTTTCTCGCTCGATTCCCAAAGCCGTAACCACCACTTCATCCAGTTGCTCTTGTGAGGCATTTAAAATGAATTTACTGGGTATTTGACCGTCCACAACCTTAAAGTTCAGGGTAACAAACCCAATTGAGGAAATTTGAAGTGTAAAGTTTCCTGAGCCAGTGGTAAGAATGAAATATCCTTTTTCGTCAGTTGTGGTATAATTTTGGGTGCCCTCTTCATACACCGCTGCGTAAGGAATAGGCTGTTCATTAGTATCCAAGATTCTGGAAGTATAGGTGTTTTCTTGTGCGAACAAGGTCAACACAAATAATTGCAATACAGCAATCAGTTTTGATTTCATATGATGTTTGGTTTAATTACTATTGTTAAGGCCATTGGGCGACCAACAACTTCAATGTATTTTAAAAAGGGAGTAAGTAAACGCTAGGTGGGGCTCTAAGACCTACATATGAATATTCGTAAGAAAATTTTCTAAAGTCGTTTACAGCACGAACAACAATTTTCATCGATGCTATAATTGCTTTGTAAAATCGGACTAAAACGGTTGATGGACTGGATTTGGCAAAAAAACCTACATCTTTGCCAGAGTCAATATCTGTTAATTCGTGAAGTAGATCGTAAGCAATTTTTTCGGAATTGAGGTATTTCTCCAGACCAAGTTTCAACGCAGAGGTTTGCCATGGAAGTTTTAGAAATTTTGCATTATCAAAAGCTGCTTTTTTGATACCCAAAAGATAGACCCCGCCATCTTTAGAGGGACCCAATACGATTTGCTTTGTCCGTAACTTTTCAATCGCGTCCTGTAAAATTTCATGGGATAGATCAGGACAATCATTACCAATAGAAATAACATTTTTATACCCTAAATCGAAAAGTTTTTGGAAGGCATTGGTAAAACGAGTGGAGAAATCAAAACCAGTTTGCTGGTGTTCATTTACCCAGAAAACATCTACACCACTTTGTTGGGCTAGCTGTTTAGTCTGATTTATAAGGAGCTTGAAAAAAGTTGTGTTCTCCTTTTTGAACTGCTTATCAAAAATGTATTTCCTTTCTACTTCCCTCTCTGCTGAAAGGGAAAAAACTAGTAGAGCAGTATTTTTTTGATTCAAATTCATTTAAAAACAACCTTTTTCCAAGATTTAAGATTTCGAAGTTAGATCATTTATTTGGACGAAAATAATTTGTTGTACTTACGAAGCTTTTTTATAAATGGTTATGGGTTAAGTTCAAAATTTCGTGAAAAAAGTATTGGACACTGGTTTTTCAAGCTTTGAAAGCTGAACTTCTTCTAATCTCAATCAATACTTTATTCCTTCTGGTTTATGAAAAGTTGAAAAAAACTCAAATAATAAAATAACCGATTTGAGACATAACCCTATGATACTCCCTATCTGTAGGACAGTTTAAAGGTATTGTTTAGTTTATTACGATGCTATCTTCTTGGTGGCATACATCTGATCAGGCGGTATTTTTCCTATTTCGGTGTGTCTTCTTTTGGTATTGTAAAATTCGATGTATTCGCTTACCATTTCATATAGGTCAAGGCCTCCGTTGGGAGGGTTCAGATATATCTTCTCGTATTTGATGGACTTCCAGAAACGTTCGATATAGATGTTGTCCAGGGCCCTTCCCTTGCCGTCCATCGATATTTGGATCTCATGTTCCTTGAGCACTTCGATATATTGGGCGCTCGTATACTGGGACCCCTGATCGGAATTATGTATCTCCGGTGCGCCATGATCTGCTATCGTATCCTCCAATAGTTCTATACACCACTGTCTGTCCATGGAGTTCGAGATGCTCCAGTTCAGTATCTTTCTACTGTAAACATCGATTATAGCGTTCATATACATAAAGCCCCGCAACATGGGGATATAGGTGATATCGGTCTGCCAGACCTGGCCGGGGCGTTCGATCTTCAGGTCCTTGATAAGATAGGGATATTTATAGTCTGCAGGGTCCTTGATAGTGGTCCTGGGCTTCCTGTAAATAGTTTGGAGCCCCATGATCTTATACAGCCTGCGGATCCTTTTTACGTTGACCCGATGGCCAAGGTCAAGGTTCAGGTAATCCGTCATGCGTTCCACGCCATAATACGGGTGTTCCATAAAATGGGCATCGATATCCCTCATCAGCCTTAAATTGAAAGGACTCTCGCCCCTGGGCCTGTAATATAGGCCGGAGCGGTGGATGTCAAGAAGTTTGCACTGCTGTACAAGATTTAGCCCTGGATGGCATTTTACTACCTTTTTCCTTCTCTCGGTAGTGCTCATTTGCCCAAGG
>JBBSKR010000259.1:0-3915 GCA_038256135.1 Flavobacteriales bacterium
TATCGGGAGTGAACGGGGAACTTCCTGATAGTATGACGAAGTATTTTGGTGTACACGAAGCACAATTTTTTGCCTGTGGCATTAGTTTGGTCTTACATCCGAAAAACCCTATGGTCCCAACTGTACATGCCAATTGGCGTTATTTTGAATTGTACGGGAAAGATGGGCAAATTGTGGACCAGTGGTTTGGTGGCGGACAGGATTTAACGCCGTACTATCTTTTTGATGAAGACGCTGTACATTTTCATAAGGTTTGCAAAACGGCCTGCGACAAACATGATGATACTTTTTACGATACCTATAAGAAACGTTGTGATGAATATTTCTGGAACGCGCACAGAAACGAAGCACGAGGAATTGGTGGGCTTTTTTTCGACTACTGCAAAGCTACACCAGAAATGGATATGCAGGCTTGGTATAATTTTGTAGCAGAGGTCGGAAATAGCTTTTTGGAAAGTTATTTACCGATTGTTATAAAAAGAAAAGACCTTTCTTATATCAATGAACAAAGGGACTGGCAAGAAATAAGGCGAGGTAGGTACGTAGAATTCAACCTGGTTCATGACAAGGGTACCTTATTCGGATTAAAGACCAATGGGCGTATAGAAAGTATTCTAATGAGCCTACCACCGCACGTTCAATGGCGGTATGATCATCAGCCTAAAAGAGGAAGTGAAGAAGAACGATTGTTGACTATTTTAAGGCATCCCAAAGCATGGGTTTAAGAATTCTATTATTTTCTATAGTAGTACTATTGACATGCAATTGCCTTGCTCAAGATACTACCTTTATTCAAACTTTTCCAGACAAACTCACCTTTAGATTAGGGGTTCAGACCACTTCCAATAGCTTTAGAGTAAAGGATAGGGATACAGGGGCAAAAACAGAATTCATTCCCAATGACAAAAGCTATATGGGGTTATCTATCCTATTTAGATCCATTGAACTCGATCTTGGATATGCCCCCAACTTTCTTGCAGAAAATAGGGACAACGAAGATTCAAAACTCATTACATTAAATTTTAGGACGTTCTTTGATCAGGTTATGCAAACGGTTGACTTTTATAAACAAAAAGGTTTTTTACTACGCAATCAAGATGTTACGCTTCCAATAGAAGAATTAAAAACAACTAAAATTGGCGGCAGTACCAGTTATATTTTTAATCCAAATTTCTCCTTTAGGGCTATTGGTTTTCAAAACGAATGGCAAAAAAAAAGTGCGGGCAGCTTTATTCCTAGAGTATCCTACTATTTTAATAAATTTAAGCTAGAAGATCCCGTATTGGAGAATCAAACGGATCATTCCTTCAACATAGCCATTGGTCCGGGGTATTATTATAATTGGGTATTCGAAGAAAACTATATTCTTTCTGCCGGTTCAACCGCTGGTTTGGGAATGGATATCACTAGGTCTGAAGGAGAAACGACCATCAACGGTCTTGCCCAACTTATTTTCAGACTGAAAGGTGGATATAATTCAGAATCATTTTTTAGTGGCATCAACATCAACTCACAACTGTTGACACACACCTCAACAGATGATTTTGTTATGGACGATTCCATTAGTTTTCTTGAATTCTATATAGGGTACCGGTTTAATGCGCCACAAAAATGGCTTGATAAAGCCAAAGAGATAAATCGTAAATTTGGTTGGGATTGAACCCTATGTCATGAAACAGAAAATTTATCAAATCGATGCCTTTACCAATACCGTGTTCGGAGGCAACCCGGCGGCCGTATGTATTCTTGATTCCTGGCTTACAGATGAGCTGATGCAAAATATCGCCGCAGAGAACAACCTTGCAGAAACAGCGTTTGCGGTCAAAAAAGAAAACGGATATGAATTAAGATGGTTTACAACAGAATTGGAAGTGGACCTATGCGGCCATGCAACCCTTGCGACTGCTTTTGTCCTGTTTCAGTATTATGGAGTCAAAGAAAATACGATTCAATTTATTTCTCCAAGGAGTGGAAAATTACATGTTGAACAGAATGATGATGGTAGCATGACCCTAGATTTTCCAACCGATACGTTGCAACCAGTAACCCCAGAGGAAAAAATCAACAAAGCTATTGGGATCAGCCCTTTAGAAACTTTTAAAGGTAAAACAGATTACCTATTGATATACGAATCTCAGGAACAAATTGAAACAATCTCGCCAAATTTTCATTTGTTGAACGAATTGGATTGCAGAGGAGTGATCGTATCGGCCAAAGGTAATGACGTTGACTTTGTCTCGCGTTTTTTTGCCCCGCAATGTGGAATTCCAGAAGACCCCGTTACGGGCTCCGCCCATACCACCTTAACGCCCTATTGGTCTAAAAAATTACGCAAAACAAAATTATCGGCGAAACAACTTTCCGAAAGAGGTGGCGAGTTACAGTGTGAAGACAAGAATGAACGCATCAAAATTTCAGGTAATGCCGTTTGTTATTTGATCGGGGAAATAGAAATTTAGTAGAACAGATAAAAAAGAAACATGTATCCATTGATTAGAAATAGAAGACTACGAAGCTCAGAGGCAATACGACATTTGGTTCGGGAAACCATCATTACACCAAGTGATTTTTTGGTACCCTTATTTGTAGTAGAAGGGAAAGGCATAAAAGAGGAAATCGCTTCAATGCCCAATTACTACCGACTTAGTCTCGACAATTTGGCGAAAGAGGTAAAAGAGCTCTGGAAAATGGGCTTATGTTCTGTATTGCTTTTTGTAAAAGTGCCTAATAATTTAAAGGACAACACTGGATCGGAGGCATTAAATGAACACGGATTGATGCAATTGGCGATTAAAACGGTTAAAAATGCGTGTCCGGATATGCTGGTCATGACCGACGTTGCGCTTGACCCATACTCTTCCTATGGACATGATGGTATTGTGGCGGATGGACAGATTTTAAACGATGAAAGTGTTGAGGTCTTGGCCGAAATGAGTGTGTCACATGCGAAGGCAGGTGCAGACTTTGTGGCACCCAGCGATATGATGGACGGAAGAATATTAAGCATCCGGGAAGCCTTGGAAGACGAGGGATATGTCAATACAGGTATTATGGCATACAGCGCCAAATATGCTAGTGCATTTTACGGACCTTTCCGCGATGCATTGGATTCCGCCCCTGTAGACATCAAAAACGTTCCTAAAGACAAAAAAACCTATCAAATGGATTCTGCCAACCGGTTTGAGGCCATCAAGGAAACCCAGATGGATATTGAAGAAGGAGCAGACATAGTCATGGTGAAACCTGGACTCTGCTACTTGGACATTGTGCGGGAAATACGAAATGAAGTTGATGTGCCCGTAGCGGTTTATCAAGTATCCGGTGAATATGCCATGGTAAAGGCTGCGGCGGAACGAGGGTGGTTAGATCATGATTCCGTAATGATGGAACAGTTGATTGCTATAAAAAGGGCAGGTGCATCTATTATAGCAAGTTATTTTGCAAAGGATGCCGTAAAACTCATGGGGTAATTGGTCGTTGGTCGTATGAAATATAGCATGAATAAATACTTTATTATACTGTTTGGTTTATTTATTTCCGCTCTTGAAGGACAGGAAGATAAACCTGAAACTTTATTATTGCCCATTGGCTCAAGTTTACAACAATCATCGTTATCTGCCTTTGAACTGGATTCCGTCTCTATTTATGAAAAAGTAGATAGTATTATATCAAATGGTATAAAAAATAAAGCATTTCCTGGCGCACAAGTCTTAGTTGCGAAAGAAGGGAATATCATCTTCCATACTGCCTACGGATATCATACGTACGATAGCATTCAACACGTTTCGTTGGATGATATGTATGATTTGGCGTCTGTAACGAAAATTTTGGGTCCGTTACCTGCCATAATGAAATTGGTGGATGAAGAAAAACTGAATCTAGATGTCCCATTTAGTACCTATTGGAAGCCGTGGA
>JBBSKR010000260.1:0-3872 GCA_038256135.1 Flavobacteriales bacterium
AAGAAGGTGATGTCTTGATGATAAATGCATTTGGAATGTTTGAAAAAGCAGTAACACTTTCAAACGATCCGGAAATTGAGGTCAATTTAATACCAAACACAACCTTATTGGATGAAGTGGCACTTTATGGGAAAAGCAAACAGAAAGTCGTTACGACACTTACGCCTTATGGGGAAAAAAATGTTGATGCCATTGGGTATAGTTCCAATGAATTGACCAAAGAAGATATTTCACCTGGAGATATCACTTTTGATGATGTCATCCGCAAAATACCTGGCGTGATGATCTCTGGGGTTGGAAATAGCAAACGCTATAGCTTCTTGATCAATGTCACAAGTTCCACAGGAATATATACCGATACGAACCCGATCATCGTAATTGACGATATGATTTATTTTCAAAAAGATGGATTGGAACATTTACCTCCTATCGATATAAAATCCATTCAGAGCGTCAGAGCGATAAAATCAGTGGTAGGCACTAACAGATATGGAGGTGCAGGTGCCTATGGTGCTATAGAAATTAGGACGCAAGCCACAGCATTGGTCAAGAATGTGGGTTCAAAGAAAAGAGAAGATTCTGCTTTGGTAAAGGGCAATGATTATCTGGATGAGGGAATTCCGCTTTTAGATAATGCCATTGGCATTCCCGATTATATAAAAGTACTGAACAAAGCCACCTCCTATGAACAGGCAAAATCCATATATGAAAATCAAAAAGCAAGCGTTCCGATGACCATTTCGTATATATTGGGAGTTTCAGAATATTTTAAAAAATGGAATCGGGATTTTGCTTATATCGTATTGACCAACATAGCAGCAGTGGCCAGCGAAAATGCAAAAGCCCTAAAAACCTTGGCATTTAAATTAGAGGAAGCCCAAAATTTTGATGCTTCAAAACTCGTGTATGAACGTATAGCAGAATTGCGACCCACCGATAGTCAATCCTATCGTGACCTGGCAAACATTTATGAGGAAACGGGAGATTATGACAAAGCGATGGATCTCTATAAACAGATGCTGAGCAATAGTATCGCGGGCGTAGAATTTACGGGACTGCAGCAACCAATTATTGACGAATTGAAGCACCTTTTGGCCTTCCATAGAAGCAAAGTCGAATTTACGGATTTACCCCCAAATCTGTTGACTGGGAAATTCAAACAAGACCTGCGCCTCGTATTCGAATGGAACGACCCCAACACAGAATTTGAGATTCAGTTCGTGAACCCGCAAAAAAAATTCTATAAATGGTCGCACACCATATTGAACAACCGTGAACGTATGCTAGATGAAATAAAAAATGGCTATACCACCGAAGCCTACATCATCGATGATGCCGAGGCCGGTGAGTGGATCATAAACATAGAGGCACTTAATGAAAAGCCATCCATAAACCCCAATTATTTAAAATATACTGTCTATAAAAATTATGGACTTGAAAATGAAACGAAGATTGTAAAGGTGATACAGTTGGAGGACATCAAACAGAAAGTTACGCTTGACAGCTTTAGGTATCAATAAAAAGTGCCTTGACTGCCATCAACCAACGATCACAAAATAAAATCGGTTGAGGATTTAGGTGTTTTGATTCTGTAAATTTATTAACTTTGAATATAATGAAAAAAAAGAAATTAATTGGTAAATTAAGTTTGGAAAAAAGTAAAATTTCCAACTTGGGTGCCTCAAAAATCATGGGAGGTACTTTGAACGAGGGATCACTTTGTGGGGTCGCAACAGATTGTTTTTGTGCGACAAATCCAAATAATGGATGCAATGGAAGTAACGGATGCAGCCAAGTCAATTGCGGGACTGGTGGTTCGGAGTGTAAATGCTTGTGAAATCATGAAGGGCATTAATGTTGATAAATGTATTAATATTAATGCCCTTAAAGATTAGATTTATGAAAAAAATTTCTAATTACTTTATTTTCTTGTCCTTATTCTTGTTCAACTTAATTAGTGCACAGAATGGAGGTTTTACTAATGTGATATCAGGAAATATATCTTTTCTCGGTTTACCTGTTACCGATTTCAATATATTTATAGAGAATACCAATAAGGGCACTAAATCTGATGAAAATGGAAATTTCAGAATTGAAGCGAAGATTGGAGAAACATTAATTTTCAGTCATATAGGTTTTAAGAATATTTCAGTTGTAGTTGAAGATGTAACTTCAGTACTCAATATAGAATTAGATAATTTTGTGGACCAATTAAATGAAGTTGTTATCAATTCTAAATTAATCAATGAGAATCTCTATGATATAGAAAAAGTATTTGATATTACAATAGAAACGCCTTTTGGAAAATTTAATCCCGCTAAATCCTCTTCTACAGTACATTATATGAATAAAGCTGACCTTAAAAATATAGCAAGTCCAACTCTTAAGGACATGCTTACTAACCGATATGCGGGAATAGATGCCGGTAATTTAATTTATGTAGTTGATGGTTTATCTTATGAGGAAGCCCCAACTATGGCCTATAGTCACATCGAACACATGTATATCACTAATGGCATGGTGGTTATTCTTACCAAGGATTCACAGGAGATGATTAAGAAAAGAAAGGAAGCAACGATCGAGAAGCATAAGAACCAAGACTATTATTCTGGCGATGCTGTAGCCTTCGAAGATACCATAGATACCTTTACGGAAGACACTTTTGCGGCACTTCCTGCAAAGGACGAATTCAAAATTATAAAAGGCACCATAACATTTCTGGGCGCACCGGTTTCAGATGTGAACATTCTCGCCAAAGGAACAAACGAAGGCACAAAAACGGACAGGAAGGGACATTACAAGATAAAGGCAAAGGTTGGCGGGGAACTTCAGTATAGCCATTTGGCCTATAAAACCATAAGTATAGTAGTTGAGGACATTACAGAAGAGCTCAACATAGAGATGATAGAGATGGCCAACGAACTTGACGAGGTCACCATAACGGTCAGGACCGTTGACGGTGAAGTACTGAAACGTTCAAAACGTACCGACCAGAAATTTGGTTCCTCATTGGGAACATTTGACCCAGAGACGGCCGGCTATGCGATTGGCACTGTGGATGGCGACGATCTGAACAGCATATATCCAAGCTTAAAGGATGCGCTCAAAGGCTTGATTTCTGGCTACACGGTCAATACAAATGGTAAGGCATATCTACGTGGAGGAAGTTCTTCGATCACTCAGGATTATCCAGTGGCATGGGAAGTGGATGGTGTATTTTCGACGAATGAGCCCGTCGGGCTGGACATCTCTCAGGTCAAGAGCATACATGCGCTCAAATCACTGGCGTCAACTAATAGGTATGGAAGCCAAGGAGCAGGAGGTGTTATAGTCATACAAACAAAGTTCGGCGATTTCAGTGAACAAGGTTCTAAAAACGGAGCCGTGGCTGCCCAGCATACCAACAAGAATTATTATTCGGACGATGCCCAGGGCATAGATTCCGATCAATTGGCCAACGATCGCTATACCGAAGTACTGGAAGGGTACAATGACAAGGAAAGGGCTTTTGCCTCTTATACCGATACACTTCAAGGACAGATAAAGGAGTACCACGATCACATTGCCATCGCAAGGACATTTGCCTCTTACTACCGGGATATAGATATGGCGAAGTCCGTGCTCAACGATTTGAGCGCGGTGCACAATGGAAACCCAGAGATAATCAAGGCAGTCGCCTACCAATTTCAGGCGATGGGACTGGAAAAGGAAGCCATTGCGAACTACGAAAAGGTATTCAAGCTCAGGCCAAATTATGCACAGTCTTACCGCGACCTTGCCAACGCCTACAAGGAGGACGACCAGTACAAAAGGGCATGGGGTCTTTACATGGCCTACCTGATGAAGGGAAGCGACGTGAGCGGCGAGGGCAT
>JBBSKR010000261.1:0-3788 GCA_038256135.1 Flavobacteriales bacterium
CGTCCAACCCATGTCCCAATCTTAAGGTCTTGGTGGAATTCTCGCCTGAACATCCAAGAAGTGCCATGGCGAAAATAAATAGGAAAAGAACGCTTTTGGATTTCATTATTATTCGTTATTTCTTATCCTTTTGATAAGCGCTAGCGTATCCAATACCCTTTGTTCAAGTAATTTATAATCCTTGTTGGCCAATATATCCTTGCTGATCAATTGTGAGCCCATACCCACACAGGTTACGCCGGCATCGAACCACCCTTTTAGATTACTTTCCTCCATATAGTGGTCTCCATCAATCCAAATTTGGGTTAAGGTTCTCAAAGTTTCGGTCGTTCGCTATTTCGCCGGGAGGAGGGTGGCAGTGGTAAGCGATAATGGGCATTTGCGCGGCAAACTTATGATACAATCCCTTTGAAAATTTATTCTCTAGAAGAAAGTCCTCGGTAATAAATGTTTTGTTTTTAAAAGTTGCTGTACCCATTAATTTTGATTTGAATGTTGACCAATCATGACCAAGATACCAAGATCTACATATACAAGTTGCTTTTTCATAAAATCACTTCCATTTAAAGTCTAAATTTAAACATATTGAAAGCTACTCCAATCTAGAGATAAGACGTAAATTATAAAAATGCCACTGATCGAGAGGCTGTGTTGTTATCAAAACTCCGTATTATTAGGGTTTTTAGTTAAATTATTCATAAATACCCTAATCTAATCGCACCATAGTTATATACAATTAAGAAAGAATTGCGTAATTTGATTATTATGTTAACTTTGAAAAAAAAGCAGCACATGGAGTTACTTGAAAAAGCTCAAGAATTTATAGGAAGAAAAATGAGCAATATGTCCACTAGTGATCGGGTAGAGGCTTCAAGAGAGGCAAAGGCGCTTATCTTAAGTATCAACGAGATTTATAAAGAAACACAGGATTCTAATTTAATGGATGTAATGAAGGATGTTACCGTGAAAAAGAAGAAAATTGAAAAAAGATTGAATGGTGTACCATTGGTATAACCCCTATATTTTAAATAAATTTCAACTATCTTTTAAACTTAATCCAACAAAGTAAACCCCTTATCGGTAAGGGGTTTTTTTATGGGTTACTATTTTTGTAGAAATCCAATTAATTTTGACCTATTAACCTAAAAGTCATCATTTTGTCCGAAAAAAGAAATTAAAACCTTATAACCACTGAACTTTACAGCTGCTAAAGTAATTTACAGACTTTATGAGCTTTAAAACTTTCATTACTTCAGAGATGTCTGAAGGCATTCTTCATTTCCTTTTCAAACACGCTTTAACCCTTGTAGCATTTTTCTGCTTCATAATGGGATTCGTTATTTTATTCGTTCATGTGTTTTAAGTGTGATTTCTAATACTACAAATGAAGTTTCTGAATTACTTCAATTGTATTTTCCCTAAGATAAGCCAAAAGAGATCTAGTTTTTATATACCTTAATATAATCAATCAAAAATTCTTGAGGAAGTATTGAATCATCTATTGTTGGGCCGCCAAATCCACCTCCAATGGCCAAATTCACCAAAATATAAAAAGGTTGATCGAATGGCCAAACCTCTTCAGTTCTACTATCAGGATTAAAAGTGTACAGTTTAGTACCATCTACAAAAAATTCGATTATTTGTGGAGTCCAATTCATTTCATAGATATGAAAGCCTTCTTCTATGGTTTCGATCCGTGTTTTTTTGGTGTTTATAGTTTCTCCATGACTATCCTTTGTATGTAGTGAATTAAATATCATATTAGGCTCCCTACCCACATATTCAACCATGTCTATTTCACCGCTCATAGGCCATTTTACTTCATCAATATTACTCCCAAGCATCCAAATTGCTGGCCAAACGCCTTCCCCGACCGGAAGTTTTGCCCTGGCCACTACCCTACCATATTTGAATTCAAATTTATTCTTGGTAGTAATCCTAGTTGAGGTATAGATAGAATCTTGTTTATTAACGGTAATCACCAAGTTACCATCTCGTAGTTCATGATTGTTGCGTGTATACAACTGCGGCTCCTCGTTACCCCAACCGCATAATTCAGGGCAGCCATCTCCCAAATCAAATTGCCAGGAATCTAAATCCAAGGTGTTGCCAGTGAAATCTTCCTCCCAAATTAACTCCTTTTGAATGCTGCAACTTCCTAGGGTAATAACTATAATTAATAGAACCAGTAGTTTCATGGAAAACTCATAAATAATTTTGTGCCAACTGTATTTTGACTTTTTTGCCCTAATAAATTTTGTTTTATTTAAACCCTATTGGTAGATTCTAACATAATCGATTTCTAAGGTATCCTCGCTAAAATTCCCTGAAACTTCTCCTCCCAAATTTCCGCCCAATGCTAAGTTTAGTAACAGATAGTGCGGATTATCAAAAGGTTTATCGTCTGTATTGGACAGTTCAAAAACCACTTTATCGTCTATCCTTGCAATCATACTACTGCTGGTCCATTCCAGCGAATACACATGAAATTCTTCCGTAGTGCCTGCTGTGATAAGTTCTCCTCCATCAGTTTTATACTCCCCTGTATTGGTATCTCCCCAATGAAAGTAAGACAGTGTTTTAGATTTGTCCCATCCAGTTTGTTCCAATATATCTATTTCACCGCAAGCAGGCCATCCTACACTACCATATTGATCGCCAAAGTAATTCCCCGTTTCATCTACATTGGCCCCCAATGTCCATATAGCAGGCCAGGTTCCCTTCTCTTTTGCCAATTTTGCCCTTACTTCTACCCTTCCATAGGTAAATACAAACTTTGAGTTTAATCTTGCAGAGGTATATGATTTTGTTGTACCCCCAGTAGTAAATTGCTCTTTTAAAGCTTTGATTTTTAATGTTCCATTACTGACATTGGAGTTTTCGGGACGGTCCGTGTAATGCTGTAGTTCCCCGTTGTACCAACTTCCATTGTTTGGGGGAATTACCTGATGAAACCATTTTTCCGCATCAAGGCCACCTTCATTTTCAAACTCATCAGAGAAAACGAGTGTGGTGAACAGTTCGTTGGCTCTGTATACGGTTATATTCGTCGTTTCATTTATAAAATCCCCAGTTTCTGAATAAGCCCATGCTACGATGTCATAAGTTTTTGTTCCCTCCTCAGAAAATACATGTTCCATTGTTCCTGAATTACTATCCTGAACATCTCCATTTTCAAAACGAAAAGCATATCTGGTCGCATTATTGGCCGTTGCAGTTACTTGAATAACTCCTGAACCATCACCATTAGGATTTTGATCATCGGCTCCCAATACATTTATTTCTATTACTAAATTAGAAACCGTATTATTGGATGTCGCATCTTCAGAACTACAGGAAAAAGGTAGGAATAGCAAGAAACAAGTAATCTTAATGTAATTCATTCTTGTAATAAGGTAATTAAGATTATATTTTATAGTCTTCAAAGTCCTTTTTTTTAGTTTAATATGACGTTAATTTTAATAGCTTTTATCTATAAACACTTATTTATGGAAGTAAACATTATCAATAAATAGGGTTGCGCTTCCTGCGGGCTGTACGGCATAGATTAATTGTGCCATGTTTGCTCTTGTTGTCAATCCAGTAAAATCTGAAAGTGGAATATCCAAGGACACCCAACTATTCCGTTGAGGGTTTGCTATGGTAATCTCGTGCTCCACATCATCGCCCCCACCGTCAAAAGCACCATTGGCCCCAAAATCCACGAGCTTTATTCTGATCTCTGTAGCATCCGCGGTCCAAACATCGGTATGGAAAAACTCCATTTCCGAAGCATCAATTTGGTTGGC
>JBBSKR010000262.1:0-3748 GCA_038256135.1 Flavobacteriales bacterium
TAGCAATTTTAAATCAATTGGCTATAGTTCATAGCGATATTTTACGAAGAACAAAATTTTTTTTTGAAGTGTTGCATTTTTCAAGTTCTTCCATAACGCCTATGTATATTGATTATTCCATAATTTTGATAGCTCTAATTTCCCAAATCACCTTGTTAAAAACTTTAACATCTTAATTGAAAATTGCAATAAAATGAACCCATAAATTAGAAATCTATAACGTTATAGTGACGACTTTATACAACTCCTTTAGGAACTATTTTTCAAGGATTTTATGTTAGAGACTGTTTGGGTTTTGTCATTGGAATTTATATAGGTCATTTTTGATGCAGTTCAAGGCAAACCCGATGGTTCGGGGTTAAGGATAGCAAAACTATCGTTTAATCCCGAAATTTCGGGATAAGAAAGTAATGTGCAAAAAGGGCCATAAAAAACTTGATAAATTTCTAAAAAGTCTCTTAGTCTAACTTGAATAAAAATGCCTGTACAGCAATTATATTTCAAAGAGTTGATTACAAATTAGCAGTACCAGATTTTGGTCAATATTTGTGGTACAAAACAAATAGGTATCCCCACCATCTTTAATTCCTAATTTTTTTTTCACTTCGGCCACCGAATCTGGAAAATTCCGTGTGGTGATATTGGCATGGGAAATAGTTAGTTTTTTCATGGATTTTTTCGAATAATCAAGAACATGTTGAATTCGAAATATCCTACCTGGAAATTCGATTAATTCAGAAGAAGTGTATAAGTGGGAATTGGGGTGTAATTTATGAAGTCTGAAATAATTTCCTACCCATTTAAAAGCACCTGATTTGAGAATAGCCGCATTGGGTTCGTAGAGAAAGTCCTGGGGGGTTGCATACATAGGTATTGCGGATTTCTCTTCACCTATACTAAATTTAAAAATTTGTTCAGTACCGTTTTTGAAATTAATGGTCTTGATCAAAGGGGCCTTTTCAAAATCCTTTTCTAGCATCCACAAGATTTCCTTTACGTCATTGTTGACCGCCACAATATGAATTTCTTTTACACTTTTTAATTGGTTCAATCCGACACTAAGGTCGAGTAAAGGACCGGTCTTAATAAGGATTCTAGAAGATTTCGAGAAAAGGAATTCAATTTGTTCTGTAACGTCGGGTTCGCAATCGGATAAGAAATAGACCTTTTTGTTTTTTTCATCCCGTCTAGACGGATCTATGTAGATCCAATCATATCGACTTTCCGAGTTCCTTAAAAAGGACATACCATCCTCACTATAAAAATCAATATTGGCGATTCCCAGTTTTTTAAAATTGTATTGGGCAATTCGCGATAAAGTCGTGTTTTTTTCAACATGGAACACCTGTTTCACTCTGTCGCTAAACGCCCAGCAATCCACCCCAAGACCTGCGGTAATATCGACCATAGTGGCACCACTCACCAACGAGGCTTTGTACAGGGCCGTTTTCTCTGAGGAACATTGCGAGAGATTGTGTTTATTCGGGTAAAAAATATTTTCCGTAGCAAACCAGGTGGGGAGCTTATTTCTGGCCTTCGCCTTAGATTCTATTTGTGCTGCAATTTCCTTTGTTGAAATTTTAGGAAAAGATGATTTTTTGAGCAGAATTTTATGGATGTCCGTAGACAGGTTATTGTTGATATATGCCTGTACTTCTTTAGATAAAATTTCGGGATTCACTTCAAATTTAAAGATTGTGGGTTAAGGACTTAACAATTTGATTTTCAGCGAAAAATTCTTTAAAAACCACCTTTAATGCTGTATAGCCAGGTATGGCAACAATCATCCCTACCACTCCAAATAGCAAACCGGCTATAATGATGATCAAAAATATTTCCAAGGGATGCGATTTGACGCTATTGGAGAAAATAAAGGGTTGTGAAATAAAGTTATCTATGACTTGACCGAATAGCAAGCCAAGAAATACGTAGCCGGTTTTTGGGAGAATTACCTCACTAAAATCGGAACCCAAGCTGCTGGTCATGGTTAAGGTCAACATGACCACCCCGCCGATTATAGGACCGATATAGGGTATGATATTAAATAGGGAACAAAGAAAGGCAATCACCACGGCATTTTGTACACCAACAATTAAAAGGACTATCGTATAAATGACAAATAAAATAAATATCTGAAGTAGCAACCCAACGAAATATCTGGATAATAAACCATTTATTTTTTCAATGGAATTAATGGTGCCTTGTTCCTTGGTTCTTGGAACAAAGATGAGTAACCCATGTTGAAATAGTTTTCGGTCCTTCAGGAAAAAGAAAGAAATGAAGAGCACAGAGAACAGACCTACACTGGCGGAACTTAGCACATCTAAAAACGAATTCAAAAAGTTGGGTATAAAACCGATATCAAACCCTTCCAACATATTTTTTTCGAACGATACATCTTCAATTACATTATCTACGACATTTGATGAAAGGCCTAAATAATTGGTGATTTGAAGGTAAAGTGTACTTAAACTTTTATGCAGCGCATCAATATTGAGTAGCGAAAGATTTTTACTTTGCTCAGACAGCAGGGGTATGAACAAGGCGACAATGCCAGCCAAGATACCGACCATAAGCAACATGGTGAGAACGACCGCTAGTATATTCGGTAATTTAAACCTAAGTCTAAAAAAACGTACAATGGGCCTTCCTATTAATGCGACCACCGCGGCTATGGCCAAATACGCCAATACCGATCTTATCATATACAGGAAATAAAGCAACAAGGCAATGCCTGCGATGACACCAACGGCTTTAAGAATACCATATTGAATCGTTTTTGAAGTCATTGCTTAACTTTTAAAGACATAGCTAATAATGTTGGCCCCCATTTTGAGCGCTTCTTCCCTAATAGCCGGAGGATCATTATGTACGGTAGGGTCTTCCCACCCGTCGCCAAGGTCTGATTCGGAGGTAAATAACAAGATAATCCTATTTTTATGGGAAATAGCTAAGGCTTGTGGCCGTTGTCCATCGTGTTCATGAATTTTGGGCAGTCCCTTTGGGAAATCATAGCTGTTTGAAAATAACGGATGCCCTGCACCCAGTTCTTCCAATTCACTATCTGGAAAAAGTCTTCGTATCTCCCTTGTAATATAGGGTTTCATCCCGTAATTGTCATCAATGTGCAAAAAACCACCAGCATATAGGTATTCTCTCAAATTTTCCAATTCTTCATCGGAAAATACGACATTGCCATGCCCTGTCATATGTAAAAAAGGGTATCGAAATATGGAAGTGCTTCCCACCGCTACCGTTTCAGGTTTGGTATTCAATTCCGTACCTATATTTGTATTACAGAATTTGATTAAATTGGGTAGGGCCGTAGGGTTCGCATACCAGTCCCCACCACCTTGGTATTTTAAAATGGCCACCTCTTGTGCCAATAAAGTCGGTGTGGTAAGTAAAGTACCTATTAGTATGGCTGTAACTAGCTTTCTCATATGGGATTCAAATTTACGAAATTAGAAAATGCAACGTAGTGAGATTTGGGTTCTCAACTATTTTGCCAATAGGTTACCACAGACGGCTCTCATCCATTATTGATCAAGGCTACAACGGTACAGGCAACAATTGCTGCGGTTTCGGTTCGTAACCTGGTTTTACCCATTGATATCGGTAAATAGCCTGTATTGGTGGAATCTTTAATTTCAGATGTAGTAAAATCTCCTTCGGGCCCAATTAAAATGGTCAAATCTTGATCTGCGACAACTCTTCTTTTTAGTTCAAAACGTTCACTATCCCCACA
>JBBSKR010000263.1:0-3738 GCA_038256135.1 Flavobacteriales bacterium
ACCTCTAGCCGCCAAATCCGTCGCCACTAAAATCCTACTGCTACCATTTCTGAACTTGATCAAAGCACGTTCCCTGTCTTTTTGCTCAAGACCACCTGAAAAGCAACCATGTTGTAATTGGTGTTTTTTTAGAAACGAACTCACCTCTTCAATACTATCCTTATAGTTACAAAAGATAATACCCGGTTTATCCCCAATATAATGTAGCAACTGCACCAAGGTCTTTAATTTATCCTTATCTGGAGAGACTACGGTTTCAATGGTCAATTGGGAGGGAACCTCCTGGTTTAGGTAATTGATTCGTGAGGGATTTACCAATCCTACAAACTTTGGTATTTTGACACCTTCCGTTGCGGATGTTAAAATACGTTTGCCCAAGTTGGGAAGTTCATTGAGAATCTCGCTCATTTCTGCTTCAAAACCAACTTCCAAAGACTTATCGAACTCGTCTAGGATCAAGGTGGTAATACTATCTTTTGAAAACCGGTCCGCTGTAAAATGATCTAAAATCCTACCGGGTGTTCCTACCAATATGGCTGGCGTATGTTTTAGTTCTATTTTGTCTTTGGACATGGGTCTGCCACCATAAATGGCATTGACCTTAAACCCTGTTCCCATAGTTCGGATGACCTGTTCAATTTGAATTGCCAATTCTCTTGACGGTACCAAAATCAATACCTGTACTTCTGGATTATCATGATTCAATAATTCCAATACCGGCAGTAGAAAGGCCAAGGTTTTTCCCGTACCTGTGGGTGACAACAAAATAGAATTGGCAGAAGTAGAAATGACACCTATAGCTTCTTCCTGCATAGGATTCAACGCATCGATATTCAATTTTGATAAAATATCCTGTTGATTTTTCATATGATGCGTGCTAGTCATAGGACTTTATACTCGTTCAAAAGAAAACTATGCCTCTTGAAGGTCCCGTTTTGATTTTCTATAGGTATAGTTAGGATATATGGAGCGCTTGGCAAACCTGTTCAGCTTATTGGAATTAATCATCTTTTGATAGATTGGTTTTGTAACACCAAAATATTCATAGGTAGCACCATCTAAAAAAGTAATTTCCAATACCAGACCATTATGTTGATAATCTGCTATACCAGAATTATTAATCGTTTCTAGATAGCTTTCCTTATTTGTTTCCAAGGTTTCAGGTGCAATACTTACCAAAAAGTGATATCCGTCAATAATACGGCGGCTTTGCACTTCTGCCTCTTCCCGTCTTTCATCACCTTCCTGAAACTTGTCCGGATGCCATTCCTTTACCAAATTTCTATAGGTGGACTTAAGGGTTTTAAGGTCAATTTCCTTTTCAACTCCGTAGAGTTTTTTGTATTCATTGATACGCTTCATATTACAATTTTTTTGCGGCTGCGAAACTACATCTTTATTTGAGACGGTAGGTTAAAATGAAGAATAAAAAAAGCCCTTCACTTTGGAAGGGCCATTTCTTAAACTAGAAAGTATATATGTTTAGATAACTTTAACGTTCACTGCGTTTAATCCTTTGTTACCTTCTTGAAGATCAAATTCAACTTCATCGCCTTCACGAATTTCGTCTACTAATCCAGAAATGTGCACAAAGTGGTCTTTTTCAACACCTTCTTCAGTGATAAAACCAAAGCCTTTTGTGTCGTTGAAAAATTTTACTGTTCCTTTACTCATTGTAATGTATTTTAATTTATTATACTATTTCCTGCAAAGGTGGCAACATTAATCCAAAGTATTGTCATTTATTTCGTTTATCTTTTTATATTACTGATTTCGTTAATTAAATGAGCTACTATAGCTATTTTCAGGAAGTTAAGTGTAACCAATTATTGTTTTTAAGGTTATCGCCATACAATAGTAAACAAGTATTATTTACTTTGCCCCGCCAACCATTTCATGATAGTTACGGAACGTCCAACCATTTTCACAGGTTCGCCATCAAAATCAAAATCAGCGTCATTGGCATGGGAATAGATTCAGGACCAGTACCCTGGAAAATAGAAATTTTCTCATCCATAGACTCCTGTTAGATCGGTAACATGGTCATAATAGGAAAAATGTACATTGCAAGCTCCTGATGTAATCATTCTTATGTATAAGGGAACCACAGTCTCATCCGGAATTGTTGACGTATCGTCTTTGGAATGTACGAACCACATAGGTACCTACTTTATACGTTTTACTTGTTCATCCGTAATATACTAATTTTGATAGGCCAATGCGCTAATGTAACCTGCTGCAAAATAATCGGGATGGTCAAGAATCAGTTTCATACCCATATACCCTCCACAGGAACAACCCCCAATATAAATGCGGTTGCTATCTATCTGTGAATGTTCTTTTACATACGTGTCTATAAGGTCAAAAACAACTTTATTGTAAATATCCTCCCTATTACCACGCGTATAATCACCAGCAAAGCTTTGCATCCAAAAAGTTGGTGTTTGAGGAACCAAAACGTAGGCACCACCAAATAATGATTGTATGTTGGTGGTGGCATAATTGGTCGCTTTATTGGCAATTAGTGGAATACTTGGATCGGTACCCCCTTCCCCTCCTCCATGTAGCCAGACAATCAAAGGAGATTTTTTAACAGTAATGCTCGGAGTATAGGAAGCATAGGTTAGCGTTGTACCATCCTAGGCATGCGACCCGGTTAAATCGAATTCATCCAAATCGGGATAGATTCGTCTCGCCTTCGTATCCCAAACCTTTGCAGTTGGAGCATGGGTAACTTTCATATTGTATTCAATCCATTGATTGCTACCCCTTCGGCACTACGTTCCACTGCAACCGTAAAGTCTGTTGCCTTTAGTTCCGATATGGTATCGGACATAGTTAGAATTACTTTTTTTACTGCAGGTCCCCAATCGTAACCTTCTAAAACCAAGGTATAATTTCCTTCCACATCCTTGTTAGGATCTGCTGCCATTGGTTCCATGCACAGAAGGCTAAGAGGTTGCAGTGTCAATATAAAAAAATAGGGAGCAAATTGTTTTTCACCGTTTTGATTGTATTAATTTGATTCTGGTAAGATAATGGTTTATAAGCTAAAACCTTTAAATGAATTATTCGTGTGAATTATATTTAATGACCTAAAATGGGTATCTTGAAAAGAAAACTATGTTCGGACTATTTAAAAAGAAATCAGAAAAAGAGAAACTACAGGCCCAGTATCAAAAACTAATGAAAGAATCGTTTGAATTATCTACCCAAAATAGGTCTAAAAGCGACGATAAGGCAGCGGAGGCAGATGCAATTATGAAGCAAATTGAGGCCATGGATAGCTAAATCAAAATAATGTTTATCACTTGGGTAGCGGATCAAACCAACGATATGAATTTTAAAACATCACACTATGTCTTATATATCCATGATTAAAATCTATTTTCCAAGGATCAAAATTTTAAGTCTAGCGTTTATTTTTTATTCGATTGTAATTTTCGGTCAAGAAATAGCATTTGATATCAAAAAGGATTTGCTGTTGGTACAATATGATTTTAAAACAGATGTTGATGATCTCCATACCGTTGCCGGTTTTTCAACTATATTGAAGCATCCTGATTACTCGGAATTGAATTATTTTGCTATTGCAGGTACCTATGGAATACAGGAAGGATTGTATGTGCCACCGAATGAATTGATGCAATTGGCGTTTGACAATAAGTGGGCCGATGCGCACACTTCTATTGATAAAGCTATACATGAGGTTTTGCAAAAGGTAGAGCTAACCCTTAA
>JBBSKR010000264.1:0-3530 GCA_038256135.1 Flavobacteriales bacterium
AGCCTTTCTGCTGGACTTTGGATGCAGGCCGACCAGAAAAAATGCCTCACCTCCGAAACTGTATGAAAAATCAGGATTCACAGGATTATCGCTTACTTCTGAATCCCAATTGAAATGTTTTTTCTGCAAGCTATATAGGGTGTTTAGTAGCGTCCATAAGGCCTGCTCAAATTCAAGTTCGGTGGCGAATTCATCTTCGGGAAACACGGCTATATAACTTAGAAACAAACTTTGACTTTCTTTTACAGACTTGGTGAATTCGAATAAACCATGGGCCAAACTAGCAATGGAACCGGCTTCATCCATTTTATTGAATACCCCTATGCATATATTTCGGCTATTCAGAGACGCTTGGGCACCGATACAAGGGTAGCCACTTTGAAGGACAAAATCGTTGAGGTGATCTAAATGTTCCTCTACTTCTTTCGGAATCGGCAAATTTGAATTTTGACCGCCGAGTTCGTAAAAACTGTTTTCCTTAACAGGGGCTGCAAAAGGATTCATCTGTACGGTTTCAGGTAATTTCATTTATTTTAATTTTATAAGTTAAGCCACGCTCGAAATCATCGAAACCGAATGCGTTCTACAGCTCGGCTTGTCTACTACTTTAATGGAAGGTGCTGTCATCCTGTATACCGCTTGTTTGAGCATGAAAGCTTGATCCATGCCGCTATTTTTTTTGGAGGGCAATTTTATGCTTTCCGAGTTCTTTCCGATTTGAGATTTCATAGGACTGCGCTGTGCTTTGTAAGAGAGCTACGTATTGCACCGTACCCGAAATACGAATAGGATTGTTCTCGACTTTGTATCCCATAGCTTGGGATAGCTTGGGGATACAAACCAACTTGAATTGTATTATTGGCTCAATCCCAATTTTTCCGATGGCATAACCTGTTGGGTCCGTTCCATAGCATGGGAATCCCAAGCGGCCTGTATCAGTCCAATAAATTGCTTAGGTTTGAGGCAGTATATTTTTTGGGCCAAAAGCATCGCATGCTGCTGTACCTGTTCCCGATGGCCTTCTATCAAGGTCTTCATAAGGTAAGAACCATCTTCCGTTGCATTTGAACCGGATTTGGTTTTTAAAAATTCTGAAAGCTGATATAGTCCCTCGGAGGTAACCAAAAGATCGGATAGTTTTTTGAGTTCGGCTTTCCAGACATCCATCATGTTTGGCCAGATAGGCTTAATTATCTCCAACTGAACCCTTAAATAATTTACCCTTTTCTGAAGTTCATGAAAACTTTCGTTCGTTTGCGAATCGGATAGTTTCTTTTTTGCTTTCCTCCCTCTTTGATATACCCTTTTGAGTCCTGATCCAATGGTATCAAATGCAATTGGTTTTGACAACTGCTCTTTTAAGGTCCCGCACTTGTCCTCTAAATCTTGATGCATGTTCCGAAAAATATGTTCCCCGTTTATTGCACTATCTATCTCCTCCTCCTTTTGTTTTTCCAAATGGTTGCGCAATTCCGTAAACGCATTTTTATACAATCGCTCGCTATACTGTTCATTGATGAGGTCTATGGCCTTGACCATGGCTATTGCCTTTTGCATGGGAAGTATTTTCTTGGCCCCGTCCCTATAAAACGCATTCTCCTTTTTATAGCTCTTATTTGCATCCCTGACCAGACGTAGGGCAGCCCGTATTATTTTGAGATTTTCCCTAACCTTGGGTACGGTACCTTCGAGGTCGGCACCCTTCTTTACTTTCAACAGCGACAGCGATTTGGTGCATGCCGATTCGGCCGTTTCTGCTATTCTTTTTGATATCCATTGTGTTTCTTTATGTTGCGCCATTGCTATAGTTTTTTGAATTATTCTTTATTTTTCTTTATCCTATTTTCCCTTTCCAAAGTGTACTCCGGTGATCCGGTGGCCCCGCCCACTACAGCGGCCATGGCACCCAAAAGAAAGACAAAGAAGGCAATGATGCTGTATTTGGAAACGGCTTCCGCCGCTTTGTCGGAATAGACCAATGCTTTTTGTTTTGCCTTGGCGTACAAATTCTCGGCCTTGGTTACCGCCTTGTCGATATTTTTCTCCCATTTGTTGATCATACCGTTGATCTCGGCATCGTCAAGTTTGGTATTATCGGTCAAATAGTCTTTTAACGCAGCTTTTTCGAAGAAATCCTTGTTTCCATCTACGCTGATATCCAAGTTTCCTTTTTCATCAAGATCAAATGAAAGGTCGTTGAAAAAAGTTTCGATATCTTCCTCTAGGTTCATGTTTTTGAAATCCTTGCGAGAATCCTGTAACAGGTCGCGTGCCTCCTCTGAGGTATCGTCTGGCAATACATTAAAGCGTTCTCCGGCATTGATCAACTTAAAGGCCTGCTGTTTAATGCTTTTGAAAGATGTCGCCGTTTGCTCCTGACCCTTTTTTGTGGCCTCCTCCAATTGTACGACCACATTTTTGGAGTTATCGCTCCCAAAAATTCCCGATGCGGCACTTGCCATACCGTTCATCACGCTACCGATAGTAGAGGTTACAAAATATATAGAAACGATGGCATAAAGTGCCCAAGATAGAAAACCGTGCAAAGCCCCATCAACATTGGAAGGCAGCCCCGACATACGGGCGGCAACCATACCACCGATAAAAAGGGCGGCCAGATTTGAAATGGTCCACCAAACGATGGTACCGGTACCCAAACCTGCCAAAGGATCGGCATCGGTCAAGGGGTCGACGGTCGACAGGCCTATGCCCAACCCTAAAATATTCAATAAAAAGGCAATGGCCAAGGCCGTAAGCGCGCCCGCAAAAACCGCGGGCCATGATATTCTGGAAACTTTATTCTCACTTTCGTTAATCTGTGCTACTACTGGTCTCATAATCTGTGTATTTAAGTTATTTTAAAATTGTTTTTGAATTCTTACCCCACTTTCCTAGAGGAAATTCAGGGTCAAATTGTAATGATAACACAAAATTAAGTAGGAGTTCGACCATACTTTAAGGGTAAAGCATTATTTTTTGACCCTAAAACGATAAATCGTATCCTTGTCCTATCAATTTTGAGATGTACAAAGAGTTTATAGTTTAAAATAACCGTCATTTTTCAGGAAGTGACTGGTTATTATTAAAATCCATCCTTATTTATTCTATTTCGAGTTAAATTATATATCTTTTCCAGTCCAAATTGACGGAAAATAGTTCGCTGGTTTTAGGAGAGGGATATGGAGTGGTTTTTTGTTGTCATTAAGCAGAAATTCCACACCCTACCCAAGTAAAAGAACGAATTTAAAGTGGAACCTTTTAGTACACTTTGATAGGGATACAAAAGTTTGTAAAAAAAATCGTATTTTGTTAATCTTGACCCCTGAAAGCAAATAAAAATCAACCGATAATGAAGATCCATGTAAAATTTGATGTCGATACCATTTGCACGAACCTGTTGGAGCGCCAGTTGATCGCTTTAGGGCATGACTACCGTTTGGGTCGCACAGGCGAGGTAGCGTTGCATAATAAGCTGACCGAGGCCCAAGAAGAACAGCTAATTGCCTCGTTTGCCGCAGTAGGCATATTCA
>JBBSKR010000265.1:0-3530 GCA_038256135.1 Flavobacteriales bacterium
GTTTTGAAAACGATTTAGTTAAATGATTTAGGTTCCATTTGTCGTACTTTTTTACAGTTCCATTGATATAGCTTATACGAAACCAAAATTATTTGAGAAAATACTTAAAACTAATAGAGATTTCGATTTTAATAATGTGGTTGGATAAATAAAGGAGTAATCTCTTTAAATGCAATTTTTTGTCAATAAGTCACCTATTCGGTGAGCATAAAAATCGCAACCCCTGAAAACCCCTTTACACAGGTACTTCAAGGGTTAAGTTCTAGACCCTCCGGCTCCACTGATTGGACATCAAAATCCACCAAAAACCCTGTAATCGTATGATTTACGGGGTTTTTCATTTTTAATCATATCGTTTGATATCGAATAATACCAATGAAAAAGTCACCTATTCGGTAAGCATAAAAATCCAACCCTCTTAATCCCTCCACATATAGGTGTTTTCGGCTATTGGTTCTAGACACTTACTTCGAATGCCAGTAACCTATCTTTTGAGAATAAAGCATAATTGCATTTAAAATCTTGAAGTGAACAAAAGCATTAGCATGTAGCGTTACACATCGCATTAAAAAATTGTTATCCGTTATTTCATAGAACTCCTTAAAAATTCATAACATTATGAAATATAAGTTCAAAATTTCCGGAATCCTCTTTTTACTAGGTGCCATTACATTTTTTATGGCCTGTAAAAAAGGTGATGATTCGCCAAAAATTGAAGAGCCAACTGCAAATCCGACCTTGAGCAGCATTAGTCCAACAAGCGGTCCAAAAACAACCGTTGTCACTTTTAACGGTAGCGATTTTGGCTCAGATGCAACTGGAGTAACTGTTTTTTTTAATGACGTTGAAGCCGTGGTGCAATCTATAGCTGATGATAAGATAGTTGCTCTTGTACCGGCAAGGCCTTCACTGGCGCGGTCAAAGTAGTCATAGATGGTACTACGCTAAATGGGCCACTGTTTAACTATATCATTTCCGATGTACAAGTAACCACCTTGGCAGGGAAAGATACCGGGAGCTTTGATATGATTTCCACACCCACTGGATTGGCATTGGATGTGGAAGGCAATATATACGTGCCCGATATAGGTAACTTTAAAATAAATAAAATAACACCAAACGGTGAAGTTACGCCCTTTGCCGGTAATGGTGCAAATGATTCCTTTTCATTACCTGCTGCAGGCCGATGAAGGTAATAATAGTATACGAAAAATTACACCAAACGGTGAGGTAAGCAGCTTGGCAGGCAGTAAAGATGGCTTCGCGGGCGATATTGATGGCACTGAAGTCAATGCACGGTTTTCAAACCCGCTTGGAATAGCTGTGGATGTTGAAAGAAATATATATGTGGCCGATATAGGTAACAGTAAAATACGAAAAATAACGCAGGAGTAAATAGTGGTACGACCCTATAATTTTTAATAGGAGATTATACATAAACTGAACGAGAAGAAATGCATAAAGTAGCTGCTAGTTGCGGGCTACAACTACCTGAACAAAAACGTGCCCAGGGAACTCGTCAACTTCATCTACTACAAGAGAAGCAAGGTGGTATCGATATTGTTGATGCCGGTAAGGACGAGATGGAAGATAGACGATGCGGTGCCCGATCCGTTCCCCGGGCAACTGGACCTGAAGTTCAATTAAAAAAACGGGGGATGGCTAACTCAAACTTGATTTTCTATAATTTTATCCTTATTATTCTATCCAAAACTCAGCTATAATTACAAAAATAGAATAGTCTTATGCAAAAAATACCCACAACAGGGTATTGACACAAGACTATTTTAACCCTATATTTGAATTCCAAACCAAACTCACTGTTACTATGAATATTCGACTTTTGTTGCCCTTATTTTGTTTTACTTTTTTAATCGTTTCCTGTGGCGATGACGATGCGCCAGAAAAAATTGACCCAGAAGTAATAGAGGAAATCGAACCAGAACCTGAGGAGGAAACCGAAGACCCTGCGACTGTTTTGGCAGCGGAACGAGAAACGACTATAACTACCCTTACCAAAGGCACTTCTAAAGTTTGGCGTATAAATTCCGCCACATTAAATAACGACAACGGTACCTTTGATATTGGTAATAACTTTAACGTGCTAGATGACGAATTTATCTTTGCTGCAGGCACCGCAACAGGAAAAACAGAATTCGAAGGCAGCCTGGAATGGCGACAAGTCAATAGTATTGATTTTTCTGCCGGGTCTGCAGAAGAAGCTAAGTTTGAATCTTATACTTCCCCACAAACCTTCAACTACGATTTTGAGACAGAAAGTAGCTCGGCACTGTTTAGTGAAACGGCAAAGTTTAATTTTACCGTTAGCAGTGCCAATGAACTTATTGGAACCATTGCCCTATCGGAAACTGCAACACTAGATGTTAGTCTTACCGAAAAACTGAGTACGGATTATAAACAAGTACCCGCTGCAACGTTAAATTTTACCGAGGCCTTTACTTTTGAATCCAACATGGTAGGTTGTTGTGCCCCCGGTATGGTAGGATCCCTTAGCGATCAAAGTTTCTTTTTCGCTACTAGGGAGGATGGCTTCAACACTGGTACTGGAAACCCTGAAAGAATAATAAGATTTGACTTGAATACAAATCTCTCTACAGAAAGACTTTATTTCAATTCCGATTTTGTAACAAAACAAACCAATATTATCAATAACAAACTTTATATAGCAGGTGGCCAACGCATCAATGTTTACGACCTCAAACTACAGAATGACCCTGTGAGCCTAACGGATTACACAACGGCATTAGGACAAAATGTTGCCTTAAGCAGGCATGGAACTGCCGTAGTAGACAACACTATCTACCTGATCGGAGGTGATCTAAACGGTGGACTTGGCGATAAAATTTTTATGTACGATTTGGCCATGGAAACCATGACAGAATTCGCCACGATGCCAGAACCAAGAACTGGTGCCAGAGCGGAAATAGTGAACGGTAAATTATATGTCTTTGGTGGCACGGAAAGTTTTCTTACGCCTCCTGCCAAAAGCACTATTTATATTTATGATTTGGAAACAAGGGAACTGACTATAGAAAACATGCCCAATCCTGTTTTGCTAACCTATACCGGAAAAATTGAAAACCTGATCTATGTTGGTGGGCGTAATGATACCCAGACTACGGACGAAAATGGGGAAACCGTTGTTGATCGCGAACCTTTTCTAGGAGTCTATGATACCGCAACGGGTACTTTCACAGAACTAGAAACCAATTTAGAGAGTCCGGGTACAGAAACTATACATTCCATGGCCGTATTCGACAATAAATTGTTTGTGATTTATGGCCAAAATGAACCGCAAGAAGAAGGCCAACTACAAATCTGGTCTATTCTTTCTGCGGATATTTAAAATTTTTGAGTTAGTCTTTTTTGTTCTTGAAAACCCTGATTTTATTTACAAACGTTTTCTTCTTCAAGAAGACAAACTGGTAGTATTTGGGCCAAGAACAATTAGTGAATATAACTATATGTTGAACAGCAAATTTATAGTTGGTGAGAATTATAAAAATTTA
>JBBSKR010000266.1:0-3495 GCA_038256135.1 Flavobacteriales bacterium
ATAGTGGCAGATACCGCGCAGCATTGGCGCTTAAATCCAAAAATTGCCGGGGGTGGCTATTTTTAGGATCTGTCACCGCACCAAATCGATACGATGCACCCTAATTTTAGACCTACAGAAAACACTTACGGATTTTCCCATCCCGCACATCAAAATCCATTGGTGGAAGATATCGTTGACGGCATCATCAATTTTAGAAATGGAATTCAATTTAGAGGGGTATGGAATTTCAACGCCTCGACTCTGAACAAAAAGGAGGAATGTTCTATTTATGGCACCAAAGGGAACATTCAATTTTCCTTTTTTGGTGATAAGGTTAGTCTTACTACATAATTAGGAACCGAAATCTTTTCGTTCAACAATCCAAAGCATATTTAACAACCCACGATAAAGGCCACGGTCGATTATTTTCTAGATAAAGGGGAAAACCCTTGCCCTGCCAAGGATGGATTATTGGTGATGGATACGTTGGAAAAATTAAGTGGGCGTACCGGTTACTTCGAAAATACTACCATTAAGAAATAATGGACGCCGTATAATTTGCTTTCTTTCCCGAAAGCAAATCTTAAGCTCCGTAGTTGTATGAGTTGCCGTATGAAGTATTTATCAACGTAACATCATTTACTACAAAACCGACATTTTTGAGACGACCGGTACGCTCTGCTTCCATGGCGAACTCCACAAATTTCTTTTTCGTAAACGATGCCCTTAGCATATATATCGTCAAATCGGCATATTTACTGATTAAGGATGTATCGGCCAATTGTAAAACCGGAGCTGTATCCACAATTATATAATCGAACTTATCTTCCAATTCTGTAAACATTTCCCCTACTTTGGATTTTTTCAACAACACGGTTGGATTGTTCGGAATATTACCCGCATAAAGAAATTTCAGGTTTTCGTGTAAACTGGTTTCTTGTATAAGATTATTTAAAGATTTGGTTGAACCCTTTAAATATTCACTGACACCGGGAAGGTTTTTTGAGTCTTTTTGGTAACGGTGCAACTGTGGGTTTCGTAAATCGGCACCAATCACCAGAACTTTATTCCCTCCTGTCGCCAAGGTAATCCCCATATTGATAGAAGTAAATGTTTTCCCCTCGCCTTTGATAGAAGAAGTGACAAAAATACATATCGACCTCTTTAAAGGAATGTTTTTCTCCGTGTAATATTGAATACCAGAAGCAAGAATATTAAACGCTTCTGACAGCCTCGATCTACTAGTAGCATCAACCAGACAAGGCTGTTTCGGCGAAATTTGCGGTAATTCCCCAAATATCGGCAAGGTTTTGGTTAATTTTTTTACGTCTTCACTACTTGTTATTTTATCATTGAGAATAGATTTAACATTAATCCCCAGAAATGGCACGAAAAGTCCCATTAAAAATGCAACGGTAAGTACAATTTTAGAATTAGGGGATACTGGGCCAAAAGCGTATGCCTTGTCGACCAATTTGGCTTTGGGTGCCTTTGCTGCTAAGGACAGGGAATTTTCCTCCCGCTTTTGCAACAAGAAAAGATATAATGCTTCCTTTATATTCTGTTGTCGTTCAATCCCCCTATATGCCCTTTCCTGGGCAGGAACATCTGAAATTTGCGAAGCCAGCACACCTGACTGCCGGTCTAAATTATTTTTCTTTATACCTAAATTATATTGCCTTCTATTAAGGCTTTCCATTACGTTATCCCTAATTTGCTTTATCTGGTTATCAAGGCTTACAATCATTGGGTTTTGATCACTGGCACTTTTAGATAGTCTATTTCTTTCCAGAACATTGGAGTTGAATTCTTCTATTAATCGATTCGTTCCAAAATCGTCTATGCCCATGTTGGTAGGTAATAGACTAGAACTATTCTTCTTAAGATGTTCAATTAAGGCCGTTGTTAACTCTAATTCTGTGCTTATTTGCTGTTGCTGGTTATTATAATCACTAACATTTTGGACTATTAAGGAAGATTCTGTTTGAATATCGGTCAACATGTTGGATTCCTTAAACTCCTCTTTTCCTGATTCAACGGAGTCCAATTCAGAATTGATGATGGCCAACCGTTCATCAATAAAAAATGCCGTATTACGGGCAATTAAATCCTTATCTTCAATAGCTTCCTGATTATATTCAAAGACCAATTGGTCAATGACATCCTTTGCTTTTCCGCTTATTTGATCTACGAGGGATAATTGAATAAGAGTAGAATTTTCATCCACTAATTCTACGCTTAACCCTGACCTGAATGAAGAGGCTGCGTTTTCAACCGTAGAAAATATCACTATTATTCCCTCAACATCTTCCCTGTTTTGAATGGTAAATTCAATTTCAGAATTTGCTTCAATATAAAAATGGGCAAAATCCAAGGTTACTATATCGCCCAGTTTACTGATTATATCTTCCCTTTCGCCATCGAATTTAAGCGCTACCTCCTTTTCGCTTACGAAGTCGATGGTAAACTCCGTTTTACCTTTTGCTTTTGCCACCGATAATGCCTTTTCATCGATAAGCACAGGACGAATAATATAAGGGCTATTTTTATAATATTCTTCCTTGATTATACCGTCTTTTTCAAAGTATTGTATATTTAGATTAAGGGCTTTAACCGCATTGTTCATGAGCCTTTTAGACCTTAAAAGACCAAGTTCATTTTCAATACTGCTCGTAGAGATACCACTTAACATCGACAAGCCGGCAAATCCTGCCTCATCTGCCCCAACGCCTTTGCTTTTTTCATCCTTAATGATGATCGTGGACACCGCCATATAGGTGTTTTTGGTAAATTTCAAATAAAGCAGGGCAATGAATATAGCCAAAACGGTACATCCAAGAAACCAGGGCCAATATTTTAAATATTGGTCTAAAATGGTCCTAAAATTGGGCCCCTCATTTTCAACAGGATAATTCTGATAATTCTCGTTTGCCATTTAATGGAATATTATTAATGATTTTAAATACCGACCAAATATGATGGAATCTATTAAATAAATATAAGATGTTGAACTAAATAAGTGAATACGAATTCAATTATTTGTTACGGATCCAATGTAGTACACCTTAGTATACTAGGCTAAAGTAGTATGTTTTTATAGAAATTCTAATACGCCTTTTCCTCTCCACGTATTGCATTTGCGACCGTAGCGTATATAATATTGATATCAAGCCCAAGAGACCATGTTTCAAAATAAAAAATATCCAACCGTATTCTGTTGACAATATCTGCCCTTTTAAGGATTTCACCACGATAGCCCCTTACTTGTGCAAGCCCCGTAATACCCGGTTTTACGAAGTGCCGTACCAAATACTTGTCTATGGACCGTTCATATTTTTCAGTATGAACCTCCATGTGGGGGCGTGGACCAACCACACTCATATTCCCAATCAAAACATTAAAAAATTGGGGTAGTTCATCAATACTCGTCTTTCTGAGAATTTTACCCATTTTAGTAATGCGCATATCGTTTTTTGTGGCCATTTTACTCCCAGAATTTTTGTTTGGGGCCAT
>JBBSKR010000267.1:0-3465 GCA_038256135.1 Flavobacteriales bacterium
AACGAGAACAGCAGCGCAAACTTACGTGCCAATTATACCACCAGCGGTGTAGAACGTATCTTTAGGGCCAATGGGCATGATATGGTCTATTTTAATTTTCAAAATGGAGGTGCAGATATCATACAAAATGCTACTGTCATAAGGAACTTGATCGAACAGGTCAATCGAGAAAAGGTGGGCAATGAAAAAATAATAGTCATTGGAGAAAGTATGGGCGGAATAATCGCCCGACTGGCCATACGTAGCCTAGAAAGTTCAAACATAACACACAACATTAGCCACTATATCAGCTTTGATGCCCCGCACAAGGGCGCGAACCTGCCTGTAGGCTTTCAAAGCCTCGTGCGCCAAATCGATGATGTGAACATTCTGCCAGCAGATATCAAAGAGGACTTGGACGACGCACTCGAACGACTGGATGCGAAGGCCGCCCGGCAATTGTTGATCAGGTTCAACGGCCCAAATCCACACCCCGATTTTACATCACTTCAAAATGAATTGAACAGGGTCGGCTTCCCCCAAAGGGAAGGCATTCGTAATATCGCTATGGTAAACGGCGCCGTGGATGGTAGCCTTGGTGATGCAGGTTTTTTTAATTTACCCGGCAGTGAGATAATAGAAGCTCAAGGGGCTTTTGCCGGCCTTTTTACGGTTGGTGCGGAAGTAGTCAGCAATAATTTGGGAGGTACTACTAGAGTTTCTACATTAGTTATAAGAACGGGTGGAATTCCCACTACGGATAAACGGGCCTTTTTCAATTTTAACAGTATTAACTATGATATCGCAAGCGGCGGTGGCGTGGACATTGAGCGGGAGGTAGATGCCCTAAATGGTTTTGATGTGGACATTCCCAACAGGTTCGTCACTTTTGTTCCGCTGTTCAGTAGTTTGGCGTCCACAAGAAGTACAACGAGCCAAACCGAACTGAACCGATCCGAAGCATATTTAAGGGCCAGGGGGCAGGTCCCATTTAACCGCGTTTTTGGAAACATTGTAAATTCGGAACATATTGATGCTGCCAGACTTTTCACACCTTGGAATTCGCTCTTATCAAGTGAACTTGGACTAAACACGACCACTACCTGCACTAAGACCCCAAGTGCTACCATTAGACCGCCCAGCCCCAGAATTAACGGGACTTATTTTTATACCTGCCAAAATAGTGGTGGGGATGTTACCTTGCGAGTTGACAATAACCCTGACTTTCTGGGTAACCTATACTCCCATAGTTGGAGCGTAAGCGGCCCAAGGTCGATGAGCGGTACAGGGGGATACCTTTAGGATGTCCTCTACCTTACCGGCAGGGGTATATACCGTTGCGGTAACACGTAGTTTTTCCTCGGCCACGATCAATGATTTACCAACCGCATCACGCAAGAGGGTTGGTACTTCAAGTAGTTCCAGGGCTTTTTCCGTCTTGACCACAAGCAGCAGTATTTGTGCTAACGGTGGTGGTCCCGGACCCGGGCCAGGGGGTGGAATACCGTTGACAGCCAATCTTGGGGATTTTGAAATCGAAGATGTGAGCGAGGTCGGTATTTGGCCAAACCCATCTAGCGATATCATAAACGTTTCCTATATAGTTGACAAAAAAAGTGAGGTTTCGGTATCTTTAATTGCAATAAATAACGTTTATAATAATGTCATTTCCTTAGGTACTGAATCTCGTGAACCCGGGGAGTATGTGGATGGATTTGATGTTGGCCATGTTGCGGAGGGGGTATACGTACTAGTGGTAGACATTAATGGCGTTCAGACTAGAAAAAAGATAATAATAAAAAAGAATTAAGATGAAGCATTCAATGTTTTTGGCCGTTTTTCCATTATTTTTAGTTGTAATTGCCTGTAGTTCTGATGATAATGAGGGCAAGGGCGAGCCTGTACCGACCGTGACCTCCTTTTCGGGTGTGGTCCTATATGAAACGAATATGGAGCCGGTAACCAATGGGGAACTGTTCATCAGCGGTACCGATACCGAACCATTGAGATCACCTCAAGTACGTGCAGAGGCCATTTTGAAAATAGAGGACGGTACCTTTGAGGTTTCATTCGAGACTATTGAAGAAGTTGATAGGTTTAGTTTAGCAATTGTGATTTTACAAGGGGACTTTATTATCAATTCTTTTGTAGGTAGTGGTGCAGATGGCCTTCAGTGTTTGCCGGGAGAATGTGGGGCCTTTGCACCTGGCAAAGACTATGAACTCACTATATTGGTTCCGTGTGATCCGGATGATTGTGTTCAATTTCCTCCGCCCAATTGATAGCATTTAATGGTTTTATAAAAGAGGCATTTCCTTTGGTT
The DNA here is from genome assembly GCA_038256135.1 of Flavobacteriales bacterium. Classification (GTDB taxonomy): domain Bacteria; phylum Bacteroidota; class Bacteroidia; order Flavobacteriales; family Flavobacteriaceae; genus Maribacter. The sequence continues at coordinate 2,303 of JBBSKR010000267.1, forward strand.
TTCCCCCATTGTTTAAACTTATTCACCTAAAAATAAAGTTGGCGTAAAGTTGCTTCAAATTCCAATAATTCAAGAATCAATGGCAATAGGATTATTTTTTCTCCCGTACAGCATTAATATATGTTTACATGGGCCACATGAAATTTGAATTTAAGGCCTAGACAACGGCCATTTAAGGGGACGGTTTTTAATTAGAGAAAAGCTTTCATATTAGAAGTCCCGTCCTCGGTTTCTTTTAGTATTCCTGTAAATTAACCTTTTACGGGATAGATAAAATTAGCTCTTTATAGATATTTACAATTCGCTGATTATTTAGAAAAATTAATAATTGCGTTCAAAGCTTCATCAGCGTTCTTATGAATGAAGTTGCCTTGATAACCTATTGTAGTGCTTAGATGAGTATGTCGATATAATTTTTGAAGCATTTGCGGAGAAACTTTATCACCGGCTATATTTCCAAAACTATGACGGGCAATGTGATTGGTGATTTTTTTGTCGATTTCGGCAAGGTCTGCAATTACAGTTAGGTTCGTATTTAGTCTTTTGATTGAAGTTTTAATTCTAGAGTAAATAGCCTTAGAGTCATTAATGGGTATTGTCTTAAGTTCTGGAAAAATATAATCGTACTTGTTTTTTTTATCTACTTGGTAATAGGATAAAATTTTAATTACTGGTTCTGGAAGTTTTAAAGAATCGGCCTTATCGTTCTTACTCATTTTGTAGTATAGCCTTTCAGCCACAATATCGCTCCAACGCATTCTTAAGACATCCGAAATCCGGATTCCCGCTAAATAGAATGAAAAAAGAAAAACGTTTCTAGTATGCCAAACTGCTGTTCTTGGGTCCAAGTCAAGTTCTTCGATTTTTCGAATTTCATGTTCATCAAGACCGATTTTAATGGTCTGGGGGTATTTAATCTTTATTTTGTCCTTACCAAAAGGATAGAATTTTCTATCCACAATTTTTCTGCTAATAGCTTTATTGTACAGTAATCGAATCATAACGAATATATTCATTACTGAGCGTTCAGATAGTCCTGATGTAGTTCTGAGATAAATTTTTAATTTTTTTAATAAATTCTCATCAATTTCCTCAAATTCGAAGTTCCGTTTTTTAGCGAACTCTTTTATCCTGTTCAGTTTGCTTCTATCCGAAATTGCTCT
>JBBSKR010000268.1:0-3428 GCA_038256135.1 Flavobacteriales bacterium
CGCTTAATTCCCGGACTGGGAGATGTCATTGAAATTCAATTTGCACAACTTATCCTAAGGAAAGAATGATTCTTAGATGAATACGGTATGAATTAAAAATAACTTGATCAAAATGGAAAAACTAAAAATTAAAATACCAGTCATACTTCCCCAAGTGCCCAATGAAAAGGACACTTGCGTAGAAAGACTTATTAGTAAATTGGAGGAAAAAGATGGTATCGAAAAGGTACATATTGCCGATGAAAAAGCAAACGCCACACCACAACTTTGTTTTCATTATGATCCGGATGTTATCTCTATAGATCGTATTCAATCCTTGGCCAAAGGAACGGGTGCCGAGATTACTGAAAAGTATGGGCATTTGCTAATTGAGGTAAAGGGAATCAGGCATACACGTCAAGCACGAAGCATTGAAAAGAATCTTCTGGGAATTGATGGGGTTTTGGAAGCCTCGGTTAATGCTGGGGGTATGATACGTCTCGAATATGACAAAAAGCAAACAAATTTTGACGATATATCCGAAAGGCTCAAAAAAGAAAACCTAAAGATTGAAAAGAGCTCATCTGCCGACGAAAATGGTTTTGAAAGAACAAAATCCATTGAAAACCCTAAAGACAAAGAGGACAAAGAGCAAACTGGGGAAGCAGCACACAAACACAAAGAAGGTGAAAGCCACCAAGATGGAGAAGAACACGTTCACGAGCACGGCGGTATTTTTGGAAAGAACACCGAACTTATTTTTTCCATTATCTGCGGTGCCCTTCTTGGAATAGGTTTTGGGCTTTCGTATGTAGAATCCATTCCCGAATGGGTCAGCCTTTCACTATATATAGGAGCATACTTCTTTGGAGGTTACTTTACCGCTAAAGAAGCTGTTGAGACGGTGGCAAAAGGGGGCTTCGAGATTGACTTTTTAATGTTGGTTGCTGCTATTGGCGCCGCCATTCTGGGAGAATGGGCTGAAGGTGCGCTTTTATTGTTATTATTTAGTCTTGGGCACGCTCTGGAACACTATGCAATGAACAAAGCTCGAAAGTCCATAGCGGCACTTGCCGATCTAGCACCAAAAACGGCATTACTTAAAAAAAATGGAAAGACCGAAGAAGTTGGAATTGAAGAATTGAGTATTGGTGATGTTATTGTGGTCAAGCCCAACAGCAAAATATCTGCCGATGGTGTGGTGGTAAATGGAAAAAGTAGTGTCAACCAAGCCCCCATTACAGGGGAAAGCGTGCCAGTGGATAAAGTTCCCGTAGAAGACACAAGCAAGGAATATTCTCAGTATGATGATATTAAAGATGAAAACCGTGATTTTGCTGGAACTATCAACGGTAATAACACGCTAGAAGTAAAAGTCATTAAAGAAGCAAAGGATTCTACCCTGTCGCGATTGGTCAAACTGGTCAACGAGGCACAAACACAAAAATCCCCGACTCAGTTGCTTACCGATAAGTTTGAAAAGTACTTTGTGCCTTCTGTACTTATCCTCGTAGGTATTTTACTTTTTGCTTTTTTGGTAATCGATGAGCCATTTAGTGCAAGCTTCTACAGGGCTATGGCAGTATTGGTTGCTGCAAGTCCTTGTGCACTGGCAATTTCCACACCGAGTGCTGTTTTGAGCGGCGTAGCACGAGCGGCAAAGGGTGGAGTGCTTATCAAAGGAGGTAGGCCTTTGGAGGATTTAGGAGAATTGACGGCTTTGGCATTTGACAAAACCGGTACCCTAACTGAAGGGAAACCTAAACTTACTCAGATAGTAGCTTTAGGTAATTTGAGCGAAGAAGAGCTTCTAAAAATAGCAGTTGCAGTAGAAAGCCTAAGTGACCATCCTCTGGCAAAAGCAGTGGTTCGAGATGGGAAGGAGATCCTTAATGGAAAGGAAATACCCGAAGCTTCCAACTTAGAAGCTGTTTTGGGAAAAGGAATTAAAGCATCCTTAGGAAAGGATGAAATATATGTTGGAAATCTCGATCTGTATCAAGATCTAGATGATAACAAACCTTCTGATGATATAACGGGGAAGGTAAGAGAACTTGAAGGTAGCGGTAACACAACCATGCTTATAAGAAAAAATAAAGAGTTTATAGGAATCATCGCCCTAATGGACACCCCTCGTGAGTCAGCAAAAGCTACTTTAATCAAATTGAAAGAGCTAGGTATTAAACGGATGATAATGCTGACCGGAGACAACCAAAAAGTAGCCGATGCAGTAGCGAAAGAAATTGGGTTGACCGATGCCTGGGGTAGTTTATTGCCCGAAGAAAAGGTAGAGGCTATCAAAAAATTAAAAGAACAGGAATCCAAAGTTGCTATGATAGGAGATGGAGTAAACGATGCCCCTGCCATGGCAAACAGTACTGTGGGAATCGCAATGGGAGCAGCGGGCAGCGATGTCGCTCTCGAAACTGCGGACATTGCGCTGATGGCAGACAAATTAGAAACTTTGCCCTTTGCCATTGGGTTGAGCAGAAAAGCAAAGGCAATCATAAAACAGAACCTTTGGGTGAGCTTGGGAATTGTGGCCTTGCTTATTCCATCTACCATATTTGGTTTGGCGAATATCGGTATTGCCGTTGTAATTCACGAAGGTTCAACCCTGCTGGTAGTATTCAACGCATTACGTCTCTTAGCTTATAAAAAATCATAGTTATATAATGGAAATTGAATTGTTTATTTTTTGAGACACACGTAAAATGACAAAGACGGAAAAAGCATTATTGGCGAATGGAATTCGACCCACAGAAATGAGGTTGAAGATTTACAAATACCTCAAAAGGAAAACCCATGCCCTAACCTTAAAGGAAATGCAAAATGTCTTTGTTGTCAAGAGCGAAAAAAATAAAACAGCTAATAAAACCACATTCTATAGGGCGATAAAACTTTTTGAGGAAAAGCGTATGGTGCACCAAATCGACGATGGAACAGCCATTGCGAAATATGCAGTTTCTGATGAAAACACCACGGGTAAATACAGTACAGATTTACATATGCACTTTCATTGTACCGATTGTAGGAAAACGATCTGTTTGCCTAATAAAATATCAAAGGAAAGCTTACCGGATAGCTATAAAACCACTGATGTGAATTTGGTATTGAAAGGGATATGTAAAAAATGCATAAAAAAATAAATTTTTGGTATTGGTTGTATTTATGTGTCCGGCCGCAGGGATGGCATTTCTTGCTATTGTTGCCGCCCTTTAAGTGATAAATATTTTACAAGAGCAATAGATTTTTAAAAGAAGAAGCTGTGAAATTTGGGAAAGTAAAATTTGAAATGAAGAATAGAAATTTAAGGTAGTCGGAAATGAATATTAAATAGGAATTATTATGGCAGAATTAAAAAAATCTTTAGGAACACTTCGGTTGACCTTTTATGGTGTTGGTACAATCGTCGGAGCAGGAATATATACTGTAATTGGCGCAGCAGC
>JBBSKR010000269.1:0-3338 GCA_038256135.1 Flavobacteriales bacterium
CCGATGCCGTAGAAAAGCGACAAGATATACCAAAATTGTTTGTTTCAGGCCTCAAATTATTCAATAAACCTGTGCTGCCCAATGACGACTTTGGTATCCTAAAAAAGGATATTAGTCAGGTAGATTCCCTGATATTAAATTATGATCATTCCGTAATCAATATCGATTTTATCGCCCTCACCTATCGACATCCTGAAAAGGTGAATTATGCTTATTTTCTGGAAGGTTTTGAAACGGAATGGAACTATGTGGGCAACGACCCAAATGCTACTTATACGAACCTAAATCCAGGTGATTACACCCTAAGGATTAAATCTAGCAATTCTGACGGAATTTGGGTCGACAACGAAGTGGATCTTTATATTACCATTACCCCACCCTTTTGGGAAACGTGGTGGTTCCGTTTATTGGTGATAGTATTAATCTTGTTTTGCTTCTACATCGCCTATTATATTAAAGTGAGATCTATAAAGAAAGATCAACGAAGGTTGGAGCGAAAAATAGCTGAACGCACTAAGGAATTGCAGTATCAAAAAGATAAATTGGTAGCCGCAGCCGATGAACTGGCTTCGAAAAACGAGGAAATACAACGATTCACTTTTGCGGTTTCCCACGATTTAAAGAGCCCTTTAAGTAATATTAAAGGGATTGCAAGTCTAATACCGCTAGAAATTGTATTAAAAGATTTTCCAAATATAGAAGAGTATTTGGGGTTGATCGATGTTTCATGCAATAATATGAATGAATTAATTGCGGATATCACCGAAATTGCAAAACTGGGCAAAATAGAAAATAACAATGAGTTACTGAACACCAATGAAATACTGAATTTGGCAAAAGATCTGATTAGAGGAAAACTTAATGTGGAAAAGGTAGAACTCAATATTGCAACTAACTTACCGGATATTTATGGTGACCGAAAAAGAATGATCCAAGTTTTTGGTAATTTTTTGGATAATGCAATAAAATATATGGGTGATCAACCAAATCCTGAGATAACTATTGAGGTCGAGGATAATGGGGACACCAATAGCTTTTTAGTACGGGACAACGGTTTAGGAATGGACGAAGCTGCGTTAAAAAAGCTATTTACACCGTTTGAACGTTTTCATGCCAATGTTAAGGGAACCGGACTGGGACTCTATATGATAAAACAAATTGCGGCAGCACATGGCGGAACCATAACTGCAGAGTCTGAAGGCAAAGGAAAAGGAACAACTTTTAAACTCATCTTACCAAAGGCCGAAATTGCTGCACAATTGGATAATACCATACAAGAATTTTTTGAAGTTAACCCAAACGCAAAAGTATTTCATAAGAGTTTCAAAGAATAAATTACCCGCCACTTCATCATGTTGTTTTATGGGCAAGCTCTCAAAAATTAACCTAAAATCTATTGACTAGACGCCAGTTATAGTGAAATCATTTCATTAAAAAAGTCTTGACGATCATTTTGGTCAGCTGTAGTGTCCATAATATAATCAGGGTCGCCAATGGAAAATATGGCTGGTCAAAATAGGTAAATGAGGTGTTTTCCAAGTTGTAATATCTGTTGGCCAAAAAACCAGAGATTTCTACCTCCCCGTTGTTATCGATATCAAATTTACCCCGAAAATGACCTTAGTTGCCATTAGTTCGTCCAGGATCATTTTCATTAAAGTCCTTAAAGGAATAATCTAGGTAAAATACGCCCTCTTCAAATCACCAATCCAAAACTTGTACCTCTGGAATATAGTCGGAATTCTGAATTCCTTGTATTCCCCATCTTATGAAAACGTAAATAAAACCCTGTTACAACTCTCCTATTTTTTTGGAACCACCGCCGATTTTTTATCATAGTTTACCTCATAAACCGACCAATATGTGTTAAGTAGGTTTAGATTGGCATTAAAAAAATTTCTTTATTCCCATTGGTTCAATTGCATGGAAAAGTAAACTTGGCACTACTATTTTGCGTATTTGGAAATGGTTATTTAATCATTCACTAAACCTTTGTTAAAAAACGGAGATTCATTCATAATTGAGGTTATTTTATTTTAAATTATGAAACACTCTTTCGCAAAAAAATCACTGATTTGCTTAGTATACCCTAATTGCCGTAATGGCATCCCAGGATTAAGCGCGAAATAGATTTTAACTTTTAATATCCAAAGACATGATCAAGACAATAAATTTAAAACAACGCCCGGTAGGCACCCCTACCCTAAACGATTTTGAACTGAAAGAACAGGATACCGAATTGAAATTATCCGATGGTGAAATCCTTTTGGAAACCAAATATCTTTCCGTGGATCCTTATTTACGGGGACGTATGAGTGATGCAAAATCATACGTTCCTCCTTTTGAAGTTGGAGGACCTATAAATTCAGGAATTATTGCCGAGGTCATCGAATCTAAAAACGAGAAGTTTAAGAAGGGCGATTTTGTTTCCAACCGGATGGATTGGAAGACCAAGCAAATATCCAATGGGGAAGGTTTACAAAAGGTTGATTCCAGCAAAGCTCCCTTGAGCGCCTATTTAGGTATCATGGGTATGACTGGCCTAACTGCCTATTTGGGACTTCACGAAATAGGGAAGCCCATGAAAGGAGAAACCTTGGTCGTATCCGGTGCTGCAGGCGCTGTGGGTAGTGTCGTCGGTCAAATCGGCAAGATATTGGGTCTTAGGGTAATCGGTATTGCCGGGTCTGATGAAAAAATAGACCTATTGAAGTCCGAATTCGGTTTTGACCATGGTATCAACTACAAAACCACAAAGGATATGAAATCGGCCATAAAAGAGGCGACACCTGATGGGGTGGATATTTATTTTGATAATGTAGGCGGACCAATTTCAGATGCGGTACTGTTCAGTATCAACAGATTTGCAAGAATGGTGATTTGCGGGGCCATTTCGGTCTATAACAGTACGGAATTGCCCACCGGACTGAGCGTACAACCCTTTTTAATTAAGAATAGTGCTTTAATGCAAGGCTTTATCATCTCCAATTATGCCGATAAATTTGCAGTTGCCATGAAGCAATTATCTACTTGGTTAGGGGAAGAAAAACTAACCTACAGCGAAACTATTGTGGAAGGTTTCGAAAATGCGCCACAGGCCTTCTTGGATATGATGAAAGGAAACAAAAAAGGAAAAATGGTAGTAAAAGTCTAGAAAACAGACTATCGAATAATCGTTAATTTAAACACAGAAACATGAAAATTTTATTTGTATTGACCTCTCATGACACCTTGGGAGACACCGGAAAGAAAACAGGATTTTGGATCGAGGAGTTTGCAAACCCTTACTATTCCCTAATGGATAAAGGTGTAGACATTACCATTGCTACTCCAAAAGG
>JBBSKR010000270.1:0-3285 GCA_038256135.1 Flavobacteriales bacterium
CCTCCAACCTGTCTTTGGCAATGCCCTTGGCCAGCAAATAGTCAACAGTTGTTGTTACCCTTCGCTCCGATAGTCCCATATTATAGGTTTCTGCCCCCCTAGAATCTGTATGCGAGGTGACCTTAATTTTGACCTCAGGATTATTCTCTAGGATTACCGTTAACTTATCCAGTAATTCCCTGTACGGTTTATTCAAATTTGAAGAGTTGAGATCAAAGTACACAAAACCCAGATTCTTGATTTCATTTTCAAGCTGAGCTCTTCTGGCAATCTGCGCAGCCAATCGTTCTTTTTCAGCAGCGGCCAATGCAGCTTCTTTTCTTTCTTTTTCAAGTCTTTCCGCAAGCAGGGCTTCATCACGTAATCGATTGACCTCGGCAATGGAATCCCTTTGACGTTGCTTTTCCTTTTCAATGGCTGCCAAAAGTTCCAACTTCTCCTCACCACGTTTTGATAGTCCTTTTTCGATATCAAATTGATAAACGACTCCCGCAGCATGCTGAAGATGATTGGAGGCGCCATTATCTGGACTCATCGCCCATTTCCCCGAGGAGTTAAAATCAAGCCCCCATCGGTCCGAAAACCAGGTCCTAAAACCTACAACGGCATTATACGTTCCCCTGCCTTGGTTATTTGCGTCGGTATAACCGGCACCAATACCCACATAGGGATCGAACCAGCCTGTTTCCCCTATAATTTTATTCAGATCATACGTTAACCTGGCGTCAAGTCCGTAATAATCTATATCCACCGAATTTATAGCATTATCAATAATTTTACCTTCTTGGTATGTATTGTAAGTTCCTATTGCTTCTACTCCCAGCCCATTCTTAAAGTACCTACCAATGCTCAGCCTTGAAGGAAAAGGAACCATATTCCATTCATTACCTATATTCAGAAGGCCGTCAAACATGTTACCGGAATCATCTACTGCATTGAAACCGACGCCAACCATCCATGAGCTTTGTACAATACTATCCTTTGCAGTGATCTGAAGTTCATCATCCTGCGCAAATGAACTATTGGCAGCGAATATAAATAACAACAGCGTAAAATAATTCGAAATTTTCATAAGCTCTAATTTGGGTATTAGGCAGTAAATTTAGTCTAATAAGATGTACCCATCAAAATAGTACTATATAAAGCAGTTAAATTCGATTGATAGTTGAACGTGTACAAAATATCGATAAAGAACTATTGAAAAACCAATTTTTTTGAGGTTAAGGGCAGTTTGTAGATAGTAAACGGACTCACAATTGCATCGTCCTTATTTTTCTTTGATTCTGCCGCCATCTTATTTACCACTAAATTTTCATCGGTACTAATCAATTCAAGTTTGCTATGGCCTGTTACCTTCGCCCCGCCACACCAAACCAACAGCATTTCCTTCGAAAAATCAATATCTGGTGGTGTCAGACCGGGCTTTCTGGTCCTGTTGACTTTACCATAAAAAGAAAGGAGAGCCTCTTGATTTTTGATTACAATAAATTGCTCCTCTTCAAATCCGCTATAATTTTCGGCTACAATCAATTCCATTTCAATACGATCTGGCTGTAGGTTATTCGAAGCACTACCACTTTTGCAAGAGTTTGCCAATAGAAAACAAAATAGTATGATATAAATGGAATATCTAAGCATTCTTGAAACGACTTTTAAAAGCCCTTTCATAAACTTCCTCATATAAGGGTAGCACCTTCTGTATATCGAATCGCTGGGCTTCTTTGAACGCGTTCACCTTGAACTTTTCAAGCACATCGTCTTCTTTTAGAACTGAGATTGCTTTTGATGCCATATCCTCCACGTCACCGACCTCACTCAAAAAGCCACTTACCCCATCTGTGTTTACTTCTGGAATACCCCCGGCATTGCTCGAAATTACCGGCACCTTATTGACCATCGCTTCCAATGCCGCAAGTCCAAAACTTTCCGATTCCGAAGGCAATAGAAACAAATCTGAAAAACATAAAATTTTATCGATTTCATTGCTATTCCCTAAGAATATCACTTTGTTGGCTATTCCCAATTTTTCGCATAGGCGTTCGGCCCCCTCCTTTTCCGGTCCTTCGCCAACCATAATAAGTTTAGCGGGTATTTCCGATAGTATTTTACTGAATACCTTGATGACATCGGGAATTCGCTTTACTTTTCTAAAATTACTGATATGGGTTACGATGCGTTCATCTTCATTGGCCATTTTCGTACGCTGGCAATCGGTAAAAGGGATACCATATTTTTTGGTGTCGATGAAATTTGGAATGACTTCGATATCGCCTCTAATATCAAAAATTTCCAACGTTCTCTGTTTCAGACTTTCGGAAACGGAAGTAACAACATCCGATTGGTTTATACTAAAAGTAACCGCAGGTTTGTAGAAAGGGTGTTTCCCCACCAAGGTAATATCCGTACCGTGCAGCGTAGTGACCATGGGAACATGAATACCCTCTTCCTCCAACATTTTCTTGGCCATATAGCCCGCATAGGCATGGGGAATGGCATAATGCACGTGTAACAGATCTATTTTATGAAGTTTGATGGTATCCACCAATTTGCTTGATAAAGCCAGCTCGTAAGGTTGATAATGGAAAAGTGGATACTCGGGTACATGAACCTCATGAAAGAATATTTTATTGCTCAATAATTCTAATCGAACCGGTTGTTTGTAGGTTACAAAATGGACTTCATGACCTCTATTTGCCAATGCAATTCCCAATTCTGTTGCTACAACGCCACTTCCCCCAAAGGTAGGATAACATACAATTGCTACTTTCATTAGTACAAAACTACTTTTTAATTTAGAATTGCGTCGTAAATAGCTTGTTGAATTCGTGTCCTTAACGCAGATTTAACTAATAAGGTATTCGACGCGGAGGGATAGGTCCTGTTGGATAAAAACACATAAACAATTTCTTCTTCCGGGTCTGCCCAAGTATATGTCCCCGTAAAACCACTATGTCCGAAACTCTTTCTGGAAACACAACCGCAAGTCGGCCCCGCTTGATCCAACTCGGGTTTATCAAAGCCTACTCCCCTGCGTACGTTCTCGTCACAGAAATAACAGGTATTGAATTTTTTTACGGTTCTAGAATCAAAAAATTTAGTGCCACCATAATACCCATCCTGCAAATACATTTGCATGATCTTGGCAATATCGTTCGAATTACTGAAAAGTCCGGCATGCCCACCTACGCCACCCTGCATGGCTGCCCCCATGTCATGTACATATCCCTGGACGGTTCCGTATCGATAATAATCGTCTTCCTCCGTTGGGACTATTTTATCCCTCTC
>JBBSKR010000271.1:0-3284 GCA_038256135.1 Flavobacteriales bacterium
ACGTTGTCGCCATTAATGGAGGTGTAGGTTTTGCCACCGTCCTTTGAAGAAATGATGGGTACACCTGCCAAATAGATGGCATCGGCATTCTTGGGATCTACATTGATCTGCGCAAAATAATAGCCATAACTGTAGTAAAGGTCATCGATATACTTTTCATTTTGTTTTTTCCAGATGTTGCCACCATCATTGCTACGGTACACCTCGGCACCAATTACGGGCGTATCGAACAACATGGAATTTGCATCCTCTAAATATAATGCAAGGTCAGCGGGTTTAACGGCATCGCTCCGTACCATTTGCTTTACATTGGCGGCACGGTACTTTTCCTGAAAATTATTTGTTTTTAAAAAATCGTTCAGGTCTTTATCGCTTAGGTCAAGAAAATCTTCTTTTGAAAGGGATTTAAAATCCTCTTTAGTGAGACCTTCGTTCTTATCTTTTTTCTTTTCGGATTTAACTCTTCTGTTTTGATTGTCATGAACGGCATAGACCGTGTTTTCGTCAAAAACGGCCAAACCTATTCTTCCCACCCCTTCGCCGGTCGGAAAACCACTGGAAGGTGTGGATACTTTAGTCCAGGTGGATCCCGCATCCATACTTTTATAAATACCGGAACCTGCACCGTTCCCGATAAAATCCCATGCTTTTCTATCCTTTTGCCAGGCTGCGGCGTATTGTATATTGAAGTTGCTGGGAGCATAGGCCACATCTATAATTCCTGTTTCATTGTTGATGAACAAGGTCTTTTCCCAAGTCTTGCCGCCGTCGGTCGTTTTATAGATACCACGTTCCTCATTTGGGGAATACAAATGGCCTGCTACACCAATAGTGACTTCGTCTGGATTGTTGGGATTTACCAGTATACGACCAATATGATGGGAATCCGCTAAGCCCATATGCTGCCAGGTTTTCCCTTTATCGGTAGATTTTAAAATACCAATTCCTGCATAGGAAGAACGGGAGGCATTATTTTCCCCGGTACCCACCCAAATGGTGCCACTGGGCCAGTGTACTGCGATATCGCCCAAGTTTTGGGTTTGGGTTTCATCCATCAATGGGGTAAAGGAGGTGCCGTTATTGTTCGTATACCATAATCCGCCAGAGGCGTAAGCCACATAATATTCCGTTGGATTACTTTCGTTTACGGCCAAATCGACCACGCGACCGCTCATAATTGACGGACCAATATTTTTAAGCGGAAGGTTTTTCACCAAGGAATTAGACTCCATCGCACTTTTATTGGCCAAGGAGGAAGCTACCTTTTGAGAGTTAGTAGGTTGAACCTGTGCGGATGCAATGGTGATACTGGCAAGTAAAATAAAATAGAATTGTTTCATTATTTTTAAATTGTAAATGGTGAGGGTAAGTTAAGGATTAGTTTTTCGCTTGGCAATATTTTGGTCAATCCTAGTTAGATTGGATTTTGTTCAAGGATTGGATTATTTCTCCTGATTTTGATTCGATTTCCGACTGTGCCTTGATGATGGCCTCCTCCATCTTCCTGTCCAATCCAGGTAAGACATCACTAACCGATGCTATGGCTTTACGATACCAATCTTCCCAAGCTTTGATTATTTCAATTTCAATGGAAGCATTTTCACCTTCTTCAATCGCTTTTTTGCTCAATAGAAATTCAGCATCCAAACGTAGTAACGCTTGCTGTATTAAATTCTTTATTTGTGTATGCGCAAAGCCTGCATCTGCATTCACTAGTTCTAATCCACTGACGAGCGCTGCGGTCCCCACATTTTTTAAGGTTTCTTGTGAGACTTTGTCAATGCGGTCATTATCCGTGTGATAGAATTGATCCGTAAAGTGCCAAAGCAAAAGTCCCGGAATATCGGCCTGTAAAAAAGGAGTATGGTCACTACCGCCTTCGAAGGGGTTGGTTTCTACTTTCCAATTGGCAAATTCCCCTTGCTCTTTAAAATTGGAGCGTATAAAATCGTTAAGGTAATGCGGTTTCATATCATCCAAGGACAAAACCTCGCCGCCCCATTCGGAATGCTTATCGTTACCGCGCGTCCAAATGGCACTGGGATCGGGCATTTTTTCGATTAAAAAGGTGCCGCCCGTTATAGCCGTATTTTCCCCCACCATATCCAAACTAATACCCCACTTGATTCCTTTTGCACGCTCAAGGTCCTCCTCAATATACCGCCGTGTAGAAATGATTTCATCGCCCCATAAAAAGGTCATGGTTCGAGACAGGTCAATTTTACCTTTACTGAATAGTCGAGCGGCCACTTGGGCCATTTCCAATTGGGCACCTACTCCTGTAGCATTATCATTGGCCCCAGGTTCTTGAATGTGTGCGCTGTAAACGAGACGTTCAGTAGGATATTGGGAACCCTTGATGTTAGCTATGATAGTCAGCTCTTCGGATGGGTAACGTTTTGTTTGGATGTTTACCAGGACTTCGGTTTGGCGTTGTTCCAATCGCTGTACCAATTTTTCCTTGGCCTCAAAGGACAGGGCAATACCCCAAAAATTAGTTGAATCGTGAGGCGGAAGGCTCCTGAACTGGATGGAGGTTTTATTTTTTTCCGGTTGCAAATAATCGGGATTATCATAAGAAATAATTCCCAAGGCACCTTTTTCCATCGCAGGTTTATAAAGGCTACGAGCACCCTTTTCTATAAATAAAATTTTGCCTTTGACGGAGTGGTTTTCTAAATCCTCGGGTGATTTTACCCAGAGTAGTTCTGCTCTTACACCTTCTTTTGGCGTTGAGGCCGAATTTAGATAGGTCATATTCCTGTTTGAATCCGATGTTAACAAGGGTTGCTCCTCTCCAATCAGCTGCAACGAAGCAGAAACAGGTTCCCAAGTCTGGTGGCTCATGGCCCGCTTTTCAATGCGATAGGTGAGCCCGTCAGTAGGGTTGGCTTCTTCTTCCAAGACATAGCCCGCGGCCTTTAAGGTATCCGCGATTAAATAAATGGTGTTGTTGAAACCGGTATTGCCGGCGACACGCCAATAATCCTCTACATAATCTGTGGTTTCATAGGCGAGTTTTCCAGAGAATTCGGGTCGGACCAGTTCAAAATAATCAATTGAAGTGGGACTCGAATGTTGAGAACATCCTATGGTAAAGAAAATAAACCAAATAAACATATTTATTTTTTTCATGGTAAACCTTTTATTTGGTTTCAACGATACGTCTTAAAAAGGCAACTATTGATAGGTGTTATTTTGATTTCATTCACACCCTTCTTAACCTGAAATAAATAGGTTTATTTTTTCAGTAGACAAACGAAATTCTTTTTTCCATCTGAAAT
>JBBSKR010000272.1:0-3208 GCA_038256135.1 Flavobacteriales bacterium
ATCCACATGGCCCATGAGGTATTTGTTATGGGATTGAGAGATTTTAATTTGAATTATAAACGGTTAATCACCATCAATATCCCGCTGTTGCAAAAGGCACTTCAATAGATAGCCCCAATCAATATCTCAAAATCCTACAAAGCCCAGATACAATACTGAAAAATATGAAGGCCAGTACTTTGGATGTATTGTTCATTAGAAATGATTCTACCGAAGAAAGATCAGGGAGGGAATGAGCAATACATTCGATATGCCCTACATCGAAGAAAGATTAATTTTAATTTAGATGAATCCCGGGTCAAGCAAATGTATGGGGCCTCTTCGGTGCAGTCATGGATTGATTCAAGAAATCAATTGCTAGACAGTTCAGCACTACCAGTATTTACGAGGGGGAATATGGGAACCCACGGGCTTACAATGGATTATCGATGAACTTTTGCACACTATAATCCCGGTTTATTTTATGGTCTACTGGTTCTTGTACGCAAATCCTTCGGATATCAAGTTCAGGCCTATCCTGTATTGGCTGGCGTACCCGTTGACCTACTTTTTCTATGTTATTTTTAGGGGCCATTTTTCAGGGTTCTACCCCTATCCTTTTTTGAACGTTACTGAAATCGGATATTCCGGAGTGGCCAAAAGCTTCGTGGCCATCTGCGGATTTACGGTATTGTTGATGTTTCTGCTTGTCCTTTTGGGCAACAAAAAAACGAAAATTAAACGCTAATTTTATACCTATGCAAAAATATAATTTTATCCTACTTTGGGTGGTAACGTTGCTGATAGCCTCCTGCGGTTCCACAAAAGGTATCGATAGCGAAAAATTATATGGTCATAATTGGGAATTAGAATACATTTCGGGACCACGAATCGCTTTTGAAGGCTTGTTCCCCGATAAGAAGCCTAAAATTTCCTTCAACAAGAAAACCAGTCAAGTCTCCGGAAACGCCGGTTGCAATTGGTATTCTGCGGATTATTCGCTTAAAGGGAAAGAAATCGCTTTCGGAGTGCCGGGACCAGCAACACAGATATTTTGTGGGGGTGGTGAAAAACAGTTCTTGAACATGATGCGGAAAGTGGACGGGTACAGTTTTGACGCCGAGGGGAAACTCTACCTCATAGTCGGCGAGGTACCTATGTTACGGTTTAAAAAAATTACGGATTGATAATAAAGAACCCATGAAAAAAATTGCTTTTATCGCGATGGTTACTCTACTTGCCTGGAACTGTAAGGAAAAGAAAATGGAGGTATCGGAAACCAAAGATAGCGCTCCAAAATTGGAAAAGGGATTTTATGGATACGACGAAAACAATAATGCCGTTTTGTTTGATATCGAAAAAACGACCGGCACTGTTTCCGGGAACTTGATGTACCAACTGGACGGAAAGGACAAAAATAACGGTACGTTTGAAGGAACTTTAAAAGGAGAAAGACTTATTGGAACTTATACCTTTATGTCGGAGGGGAAAGAAAGTTCCAGGGAAGTGGCCTTTCATGTCAAAGAAGGTCAACTCATCGAGGGATATGGAGCATTGAACGAAGACGGAACCACCTTTAAAAGCTATGATTCCATCAGCTTTTCTTCTAATATGCCCCTGACCAAGAGGGAATGTGACTTATGAAGGAAAGGCTCTTCGTTCGAGAGCAAAAAATGCTACTCCCAATCTGAAATTCGCCGGATAAACCATATAGTTTAGCGCTAGCTAATGCAGAGCGAATCTAAGGTCTACTTTATGGATTTGCTCAGTTCTGAAGGTTTGGTCACAAGTGTTCCACCTAATCAAAATCCCTACAAGCAGTTAAGGCGTAGTTTTTAAATTAAATAAGGGAGCTAATTACCAGCGAAGTTCATTGATATTGTTCTACTCAACATGAATGGTGTTCAAGAATTTTAAAAAGATGCGCTTTGACCGATACCGATAGTTTTCGTGAGAAGGGCATTGGTGGGGCGGAGTTTGTGCCAAATTTATATCATTTACAGACATTTCAAGTCGTAGATCCTAAATTCTAGATTCTAAGACACACTAGTTCCCAACTTCTTGAGCATTAATTTTCGTATACTATCAACACCTTGAAATAAACATTTCCTAATTGGACATAAATCAAAAGAAAGCTATTGCAAATTCCTTTCCCGAAACGTAACTTCATTCATATTTATACCTCGTGCGAACAATCAGGTTTCCATTATTTTTGTACTTCCTATTGGCAACCTTTTTAGGCCGTGCCCAAGATTTTTATCATAAAGATCCAATGACCAAAATGGCCGACGCTCTGGATATTAAAGAAAATCACAAAGAGGCTTTAGCCCTGAGAATAAAAGTATTGGAAAATATAAACCAGTTTCCATTGGATTACCAGGCTTATGTGTGGTCTAAATACTACCATACACAGGCAAACGTATCTGAAATGGAGAGTTACAAATATCACAATCCAAAAGATTCTATATCCGCTACCAGAAGAAAGGACCAGCTCCTAAAGGCAATCCAGTGGATCAATAAAGCGAAAGCCGCATACCAGAGCGTAACCAAACAGGACAAACAACATCTTTACAATCTTCAAAATAGAATATACCATCAGAATGGATATTTAGGCCAATGGGAAAATGCTCTAAAAGAAGCGAAACTGGGTTATACAATCTTAAAAGACACGCTAGGGGAAAGAAATAAAAAAATGGTTGACCTCATATACGATCTTGGTTATATAAATGATCAATTAGGGCGGTATAATGAAGCCATTGACTACTATCAAAAATCACTGAATCTTTATGAGAAAATCATTGATTCCGCGCACACCGATATTGCACAGGCCTATTTGAACATGGCCAATCAGTACAGAAAGCTAGGTTTCAAACCAAAAGAACTTTCCTCCCTTATAAAAGCCAAGGAAATTTGGGAAAACATTAAAAACAGCAAGGATGACCCCTATCTATATAGATGTTACAGGGCCCTTTTCACCTGGTACTTGGAATACGGTGATTTGCATACAGCTGAAAATTACCTTCAAAAAAAGCAACAACTTTTTGAACGGGAATCAAAAAATAGAACATCATTCATACGCAATCAGGAAGAACGATATCACAGGACCTTATCACAATCCAAGGACAAGATCGTATTGTCCCTTAAGAAAGAAGATACCGTAGCCGGTCTACGTGAAATTGATTCGTTCATTGCATCCCTTCCCAATCAAAATCAAATTAAATACCCGTTC
>JBBSKR010000273.1:0-3079 GCA_038256135.1 Flavobacteriales bacterium
AAAAGATCGAAGGGCGCAAACAATACGTTTACGAATAAATTCTCAATACCTTCAAAAAATGATTTCATCTTATTGCTATATTTACCAGCAAAAATATAAAAAGCTTAGATGATATCAAGCATTTTTAAGAAAACAAAACCAATCAACTTTATCATTTTATTGGTTTTTTTGTTTCTTTTTTATTGGTCCGTTCAATTTTACTTATTTGACCTCACCATCGCCGCTATAGAAATTGCTCCATCAATCGTGGTTTTGACCACACTATTGCTAAGTGTTTTCGTCGTCGATTTTGTTATAAAAAGAAACAAATTAACGGGAACAAATTCATACGCCATCTTATATTTCACATTGCTATTTGTGGTATTCCCTGAAACCTTAATGGATAGTAATGCCATTTTCGCAAGTTTTTTTTTACTACTCGCAATGAGGCGCTTGTTAAGTATAAAATCGCTTAAAAATAGTAAACTAAAAATATTCGATGCGGGTATTTGGATATGTATATCGAGTTTGTTTTACGAATGGGCCGTACTATATCTTATTTTGGTTTTTGCGGCTATTTATATTTATGACCCAAAAAATATAAGAAATTGGTTAGTGATTTTTTCTGTTGGTTTTTCTTTTTTTATGATCTTATATGGAACATTAATACTAATGAACGATACTTCCTTTTTAAAAAGCCACTATGATTTTGATTTAAATGCTATTTATCGGATACAATGGTGGTCAAGCATTAAATTATCACTGTATGCTATTTTGAATATTGCACTTGCTTTTTGGACTTTTTTCCGCTTGAGTAAAGGAGGTATGGGCAAGGGTATTGTCATGAGATTAATCGCATTGTCTTTTGTAATAGGCTTGGTAGTAAATGTTTTGGTTTCCTCAGAAAACACGAATGCCCTAATGATTACCTTTTTCCCCTCGGTCATATTTGTGGTCAATTATTTGGAATCCATAAAAAAGCCCAAGCTTTTGGAACTAGTACTTATCATAAGTATTCTGGCGCCAATTCTGGTATTCATAATGAAACTATAGTATAAAACATTAAACTTTATCTTTGTCAAAAAGTGATTATGTTCAGCGATTTTGCCTATTCCACATTTCAAAAAAGTATTGATACGTATCACGTAAAGGACGATGTATATCAGGACTTTACCAATCCCTATCCTAAAGAAGCCATAGCGCATTTATTATATCGTAAGAACTGGATAGATACCGTACAATGGCATTATGAGGATATTATTAGAGATCCCCAGATAAATCCCAATGCGGCATTGGTGTTGAAACGAAAGATTGATGCCAGCAACCAAGATCGAACCGACCTGGTAGAGTATATTGACAGTTATTTTTTAAATAAATACCAAATGATAGAAGTCAAGGTTAATGCTACCATTAACACGGAAAGCCCTGCTTGGGCCATTGACCGACTTTCTATTTTGGCCTTGAAGGTGTATCATATGAAGGAAGAGGCCAATCGGAATAATGCCACTACCGAACACAAGGAAAAGTGCAAGGTGAAATTAGCTGTACTTATGGAGCAAAAGGAAGATCTTTCTTTGGCTATTGATCAATTGTTGTTAGACATTGAAAAGGGAGATAAGTATATGAAAGTCTATAAGCAGATGAAGATGTACAATGATGAGGAACTAAACCCCATCCTCCGTGGACAAAAATAAAGCGGCCCATATTTTGGTTATTCGACTTTCCGCCATGGGCGATGTGGCCATGACCGTTCCAGTATTATTAAGCTTAAATAGACACTATCCAAACTTAAAATTTACGGTACTTACCAAACCTTTTTTTGCGCCTATTTTTTTACAGATACCAAATGTAACGGTACATCTAGCCGATGTAAAAGGAAAGCATAAAGGCATTTTGGGTCTCTGGAATTTGTATAAGGATTTGAATGGACTACAAATCAATAGCGTAGCCGATTTGCATAATGTTTTGCGGAGCTCCCTATTAAAACAGTATTTTAGGATAAATAGAGTCCCCTTCGTTCAGATTGATAAGGGTAGGGCAGAAAAAAAGCAGTTGATCAACCCAAAACGGGCAATCTTTCAACCTTTAAAAACCACCCCACAACGCTATGCCGATGTATTTAAAAAGCTGGGTTATCCTATTAAATTAGAGGATATGGATATTTTACCAAAGAACCCCATTCCCGAACACTTGTTACGTTTTTCTATAACTGATGACAAGGCCCTCATAGGTATTGCCCCGTTTGCGGCCTATGAAGGTAAAATGTATCCCTTAAACCTAATGGAAAAGGTAGTCCAAGAACTGAACGATACCAATAAGTATAAAATGATATTATTTGGAGGGGACAAAAAGGAAGCTGTGGTACTTGCTACTTGGGAAAATAAGTATGGTAACGTTTTGAATGCTGCAGGTAAATTTTCATTTTCTGATGAGCTCAGCCTTGTTTCGAACCTGGAACTTATGTTGGCCATGGATAGTGGAAATGCCCATTTGGCCTCTATGTACGGGGTACCGACCTTAACCCTGTGGGGAGTAACACATCCGTTTGCAGGATTCTATCCTTTTGGTCAGCCCGATGGCAATGCGATATTAGCGGACAGAAACAGGTATCCGCTGATTCCTACCTCCATTTACGGGAACAAGTTCCCAACGGGTTACGATAATGTTATGGCCACTATTGAACCAAAACAAGTCGTTGAAAAAATTGTTGAAATACTGAATGTATCGTAACATAAGGCTGTTTTTAAATGGTAACCTGTTTTGATTCTATACTCTTGAAATACAGTCGTAATTGCGTCATAAACCGATACTTTTTAGCACTTGGCGAGGAACCTGCCATTAAGGTGCGCACTCCAAAATAAGAACTAATCAAAAAGATGGCAACCGCTTCACAATCTACATGGCGGTCTAAAAACCCATTGAATTTTCCTTTTTGTAACGTAGTGACCAAGTTTACCTCCCAAACGGTTACAATTTCATTTAGATGTTGCATGATAACATCGTTCTTACCATTAAACTCCGTAAGGAAGTTACTTAAAATACAGCCAAAATCCATTTCATTATGTACTGCTGTTTCCATTGCATTGTCAAAACAGTTCGT
>JBBSKR010000274.1:0-3077 GCA_038256135.1 Flavobacteriales bacterium
ATTTTAGGCCTCACACAATTCTTTGAAATGTTCGTAAATCATTACCATGGCCAATGTATCAAGTTCGCAATACCGCAATAAAGCAGATCTAGTTTCTGAGCGTTCCAAATTACCTATACTTTCATCCTGCATCTTAGCATAGGCAAAAAGGGCTGCCCCACCATCTGCTATCTGTTTTACCTCCTCGGTTGCTGATTCAATGGCATCTTCTAATTGTTCATTTGAAATGCCATCAAAAAGAGGTGGCAATAATTTATAAGGATTTATGGGAACACTATTTTCCAAAGTCAAAAATTGATAATTGCCATCAAAGTTTCGAGATGTAAGATTGATTTCCTTTATTGGCTGTGTATACTTAAATTTAAGAAAGGCGCTTGATTCCAAAACAGCGGGCAATATAGCTTTTATAGAATTTGAACCTCCCGTTTGTGGATGATAATAATTGCGTACCACGGTTTGCTGTAGGTCAATCATGTCCCTGGCCCCTGACGTGTATGGGTGCGGATTACTATTTGTTGGATGACTGATACGTTCTATAAAAGCCAATAAGGCTTTCTTGTCCGGTTCGTCGGACTTAAAGAGCTGTTTGTAAATTACGTTAACGATAGTATTCTCGTGGTTATGATACCTGAAAATTGAACCGTTATTTTGTTCCAAAGCTATTTTTAAAGCTCGCAGGAAATCGAAATTAGGAAATACGCCTATATCCAGATTGATGTAATCGTCATGATGCACCACCCGACCATCTTCATAAACAATATGGTGGCTAAATTGAAAGGCCAGTTGCTCATAAGGCCGCATACCAGCAGTAAAGGGAATGGCAACCGCACAAGTTTCAAAATCAATGAAATTCAGCGGATAGTTCCATTGACTCATTTCCAGTTTCAAATTGGCCACATCTACTTCACTAGTGTTGTCTTCCTTACTAGCTTTTTTAATCTGTATCCATTGCCTGTCAGACCTACTCATACCATAAGCACCGGGATCATCCTTTACATCGTCCCGTGTAAGTTCATCCATAAAGTATCGATGTTCATTTAATGCTTCTTTAGCCGGATTGAACCAGACATCATAGGTTTTAGCATCATTTAAACGTTGTAATGACAGGGGCACCATATCTGGCCTTACTTTAGGCAATTGCGTTAACCAGCAGTTGTGAAATCCACTTTCTTTATTAGGTTCAGGATGATCATTTTTAAATTCACAACCTTTACAATGAGCTCCAATAGGGGTGTGAATTTTAATGTTATTGGCATAGTGCCCTTTATAGAAATTGACAGTTTCTTCAAAGCTTCTATCCGGCTCTTGCGGATTTCTCGATAGAATGATGTTGACCTCTTCCTCAACCGGTATTAGTGATACTATGGATGCGCCTAAATCTTCTCTCTTCAAATCTGGAGTCACGGTTACCCCCGTTCGTAAATCTGAATTCGGGACTATTTTAAAATGACTGTTTAGTCCGGATATTGTGGTTTCCTTTGATTTATCCACTAGGTTGAGAAATGATGTGATGTTCCAGTCTGGATGGCATTTTTGCATCACATAGTGTTGAAATGCCACGTCATACAAATACGGTTGCATCCCTCCATTTATGACGCCTTTATTTGAAATATACGAATCATGGCGCTCACCATCAATCGATTTTGCTTTTACCTCTATAAGTCTAATAGTGTTCCCTCTTTTTTCTAAAATATCTACACGAATGAATAAACCATCAAAGAGAAAAGCAGCTTCAAAAATGGTCACATTTTTTTGTTGCAATAAGGTAGCTGTTCGCTCTGCAAGTTTATCGTAATTCCAATCATCATCTAAAATTGCAATTCCCTCAGGAAAATACATTCTTGCGAGTTCTTCGACTTGAAAACCTCCTTGCGCTAGGCCTTGTAAAAAACTATCTGTTTCACTAGAATCCTCATACATAGGATTTTTCGTATAATAGAGTTTTGTAGGGCAATCTAGCGCCAACTTGAATCTTGATTTAGTGAGGTAGCGGGGTTTGGTTTTCATTTTTCTTGAGCCGGTCCGACCAATTTTAATAAATTCAACATTTTAAATTACGTTTTAAAACTACCGTTGACTAGACTTGTAGCATCTGTTACTATGGTTATCAACTTATGTAAGCTTATTATTTAACATTTCGATTTTCTAATTTGTGCTAAGAGTTTGCATAGCTACTTTTTTTTTATTTAATTAATATAATTCGTTCATAGCATGTATATGGCCAGCCACTTTTTCCCGAAACCAAGTTGGCTCCTCAACGGCTACCATAGCTCCCAGTTTTAATATCTGGGTCTCAAACTCGTAATTGGGTTTTAATTCGTAAGTAACCCTTCCCCATTCACTATCCCCGTTTCCATCCACACATATTTGTGAATGGTGGAGTGGTAAGCTACGTAGGTACTTTATTTGTTTGTTGTCTGCTTTAAGCACAACTTTTTGCACTTCTTTTGTCTCATTATAGTTAAGCCCTATAACTTCTAAAAATTGTTGAAGTTGCTCCGTTTCGTTTTTGATGGATTTTGCCTTTTCCGGGAGCACTACTAAATTTTCTATTCGATCTAAGCCAAACGTCCGTATCTCATCCAAAGAATCCGGTACAGCAATAAGATACCAGCGGTTGAGGTATTCCTTTAGCCGTAGCGGTGTAACACTATACTCCGTTCTGGTATTTTCATAAAAGTTCACTTTTGTGAATGATAGCTTTTGCGAAAGTGTAATACCACGTAATATCTTTTTCATATGATGCAAACCCTTAAATGCCGAACTATCATCAGGTATCACCCATTTCTGAAAAGTTTTATAATCCTTTAAACCCGCTTCATACAAATCTGCAAGCGAGGAGAGTTCCGCAAACTTGAAGAACGTACCTAAGCGTTCCGGATCCTCTTCTATACGATAACCTTTTATGGAACGATCGTAGATAATATCCAATCCAAAATCAGTTTTTAAGGTGGTAAAATCGCGTTCTATGGTTCTTTCACTAACGTCATTGTCTGTTTCATCAAGCAATGCATCAAGCAAGGTAGACTTAGAGATGCCAGGTTGGGTCTTGATAAAGTAAATAATACGTTCCAATC
>JBBSKR010000275.1:0-3042 GCA_038256135.1 Flavobacteriales bacterium
AAAGGTGCGGGTTATTATGCGGAATATAGAACGGATGATGCTCGGCTTACTATAGAAAATATCAAGACCAGTTTGCTTTTTGGAGCTCAAGCCTTGAATTATGCCAAGGTGAACGGTTTCCTATATTCTGACGAAAAAGTCGCTGGCGTAAAAGTATCGGATGAGGTTTCAGGAAAAGAATTCAAGATTAACTCAAAATATGTAATTAGTGCCGCGGGCCCATGGGTAGATGAATTGAGAAGCATGAATAATTCTAAAAAAGGGAAACAGCTTCATCTAACCAAAGGCGTACATTTGGTTTTCCCGTTCGAAAAATTACCTGTAAAGCAATCTGTTTATTTTGATGTCCCCGATGGGCGAATGATGTTCGCTATTCCAAGAGGTAAAATTACATATGTGGGCACTACGGATACCAATTACAATGATAATAAGGAAAATGTGCGAACAGATATTGCAGATGCTATTTATCTGATTTCTGCCGTAAACAATATGTTCCCTGCTATTAATTTGGAACTGGATGATATCATTTCTTCATGGGCCGGCTTACGTCCCTTAATTCATGAAGAAGGTAAATCTACATCTGAACTCTCTAGAAAAGACGAGATTTTCGTATCGGATTCCGGACTGATCAGTATTGCAGGAGGAAAGTTGACGGGATATCGAAAAATGTCCGAACGTGTGGTCGATCGTATCGCCAATAAAATGGAAGAGGAGCATGGTACTGAGTTGAAGGATTGTTATACCGAGAAAATCTTCCTTTGTGGGAATGATGATTTTAAAAAGTTCAAGCATGTTGAAAAATATATCGCTGAGGTTTATGATCGAATCAAGGGCGATGGATTTTTGGAATATGACGCTTGGTTTTTGGTGACCAATTATGGTAAACAAACGGAGACCATTTTGGACTATTATTCAAAAATTGTTGAGAAGGACAAACAATTACGCCTTGCTAAAGCAGAGCTTGCCTTTGGAATCGATTATGAAATGGTTCAAAATCCCATGGATTTCTTTATACGAAGAACGGGAAGACTATATTTTGATATAGATAGTATTAGAACCTTAATGAATCCTATTTTAGATGAATTCCAAAACAGATTTGGAGTGCCTGATACTAAAGTAGAAGAATGGAAGAAGACCTTGGAATTTGAGCTAAAGGAGCATTCCGATTTTTCGTTAACACGTGATTAATCCAACTTGTCCGTCAACGCGGTAAATACTTTCTTAGGATTTTTATTTTCATAAAGTACGTCATAGACCGCATCTATTATTGGTGTCTTAACCTTTTTCTTAAAGTTTTCTTTTATGGCGTAGGCACTTTTGGTAGCGTAATAGCCTTCCGCAATCATACTCATTTCCATCTGTGCACTTTTTACCGTATATCCTTTGCCGATCATATTCCCGAACATTCTGTTTCGGCTAAAGGTTGAATAACCTGTTACCAACAAATCGCCCAAATAGGCAGACTTATTTATATTGCGGTCTATGTTGTGGATACGTTTGGTATATCGTTTCATTTCGCGAATGGCATTGCTCATTAAAACGCTTTGAAAATTATCACCATAGCCTAAACCATGAGCTATACCGGCCGCTATGGCATAAATGTTCTTGAGCATCGCGGCATATTCCGTACCTATGATATCCTTGCTTATATTGGTTTTTATATAATTGCTGGAAAGATTTTTAGCTACGAATTCCGCTTTTTCCTTATCAGCACAGGCAATGGTCAAATAGGAAAGGCGTTCCAAGGCAACCTCCTCAGCGTGACAAGGGCCAGTTATGACACCGATATTTTCAAAAGGAATAGTATAGGTTTCGTGAAAATGTTCACCAACGATCATCCCTGTTTCTGGAACTATTCCCTTTATTGCGGAAAAAATTATTTTATCCTTTAATGAAGTTGTAAGCTTTTCTAGTTCTCCGACCAAAAATGCTGATGGAATAGCAAAAATCAATACATCCGCACGGTTTACGGCCTTGTTAATATCATCGGTCAATAGCAACTGCTCCGTTTTAAATTCGACCGATGAAAGATAATTTGGATTGTGTTTTTGGATTTTTATATAGCTTATTGCATCAGCATTACGCATGTACCAACAAACCTTTTCCTGGTTTTTGGTCAACATTTTAACAATGGCCGTTGCCCAGCTTCCTCCACCCAACACTGCAAATTTTGTATCTTTTTTCATGCTCTTGTTTGATTCAAATTTACCAATTATTTAGAAGTACATGATTCACCGATAATTTATCAATTAAAAACTTATGGGACGGGGATTGATTTTGGACTGTCAACTTAAAATTTATTTTCCATAACGGAACCTACTATTTTTTCTTGACTGTCCTGCACAATTCTAATCATACCTTTGGTATCTCTATCGAACCAAAAACTTCCAATGATACGTGATAAGTGGCGCTGTGCCTGTGTATTGGATGCGTTACCTGGCGCAGTTTCCGTAGAAATATAATTGACATTTGTATTTTTAAAATTAAAACCATCACGTAAAATCCGCTTAAAACCATCTTCGCTATATCTTTGCTTGGTATTTAGAAAGTTAATCTGCCCTCATTTGGTCTATAATTACCCCAACCACAAGTTTTGGTGATGCGTTTTGCTATGCAAAGGCTTTTGAACAAAAAAGAGTTTGCGAAATTAATATGGTTGAAATATATTCCAGATTAAAAATAATACCCATAGGTTTTTAATTATCGTTCCTTGTTTAAATATACTGCGCTTAACTAAGCGAAACATCCTCCATGATGATTGGGTCAATGTTTATTGAATCTGTTGAATGTAATACGGTTACATCACCTGTAGTTTCAAAAACAACAGCTTTAACCTGTGATAATTGGAGCACGTTGGCCTCGCGCAATTTACCCATTAAATCGGCTCTACTGACCAGTGCTTTTTTTAGATTATCTTCAAAAATCACACCATTTTCCATTAAAAGGATAGGTGTATTGGTCATTATTTTTTGAGCCTTATCTGATGAAGTTAAAATTTTTGAGAACAATACCTGCAACCCAACTAAGAGAGCCAAAGAAATA
>JBBSKR010000276.1:0-3013 GCA_038256135.1 Flavobacteriales bacterium
ACATGGGACAACATCAAACTACCCGATCCTATAGCCAACACCATTAGTTCTGGACTTACTCCGGCACCTTGTATAAGGGGTAAAACTATACCGGCAGCGGTTAAGCCGGCAACTGTGGCAGAACCGACGCAAACCCTTATAACGGTTGCTATCAACCAAGCCAAAACTAAAGGGGAAATCGAAGACCCCTGAAGCATTGCGCCAATATAATCGCTTACACCACTATCGATCAATACCTGTTTTAAAGCCCCTGAGCCTGCAATGATCAATAAGACCATCGTAATTCCGGTAATGCCACTGCCAACCGAATCCATCACATCCTTCATTTTTTTTCCGCGCCTTAAGCCAAGGGTATAAATGGCCACAAGTACTGAAATAAGCATGGCAATGGCAGGGTTCCCCATGAACAATAAAAACTTTTTCAGAAAGAAAGTATCCGGGAGCGCAAATTCTGCTATGGCGGCAATACCAATCAAGATTACGGGTAAAAGGGCACTAATGATACTGTTGGCCATGCTTGGCATTTCCTCATCCGATAAAACGACCGGATTCAAAAATTCCTTTAATGGGGTAGCTTTGATACCTTTCAACATTCGAGACAGTAAAGGCCCTGCAACGATGATTGCTGGAATGGCCACTATAATTCCATATATAAGTGTTTTGCCAATATCGGCGTCAAAGGTTGCTGCAATGGCAGTGGGTGCTGGGTGTGGTGGTAAATAACCATGGGTCACCGATAAAGAAGCCAGCATCGGTAGGCCTACATACAATAGGGGCAGCCCGGTTGCCGCTGCAATGGTAAATACCAAAGGCACCAAAATGACAAATCCAACGGAATAAAACATAGGTATACCTACAATAAATCCGGTTAGGACGACCGCCCATTGAATGTTCTTTTTTCCGAATTTATCGACCAATTTTGTAGTGATACGCTGTGCAGCACCACTATCCGCTACCAGCTTACCCAACATAGCTCCCAAGCCCAAAATGATGACCAAAAAGCCAAGGATGTTACCGATACCTTTCTGAATGGAGTCTACCACGCTAAGGGGTTCCATTCCTTCCGCGATACCTACAAACAAGGAGACAATGATAAAAGTGATGAAGGCATTCAGTTTAAATCGTGCAATGAGAATGAATAAAAGTAAAATTCCCAAAATAACAATCAATAAAGGCATAATCTGTAACTGGTTTGTTTGATGCACTACAATATACCATAATTTAATGCTGTTCAACAAAATTTTGATAGTTCAAATAGGGTAAAAACTCTGAACATCCAAAATGCTATTGGATGTGAAAAGACACATACCCTTCTGAAATATATTTTAATCATTAGAATTCCCCGAGGCTCTGCCTCGGGTGTAGCAACGATACGATCAAATATCTTTGCCAAAAAACAGGAGAAAACAAACAAGAGCTAAGACAAAAAAAGTCTATTTTCTTGGCTCTTGTAGCGTGGTCACTGAGCTTGCCGAAGTGCAGCGGTCTTGTTTCTGATACCTCGATGGCTCTGCCTCGAAGTAGTTCATTATCATTAAAAATGTTTTCATTACGTTTTGATATGTTGTGCATTACAGATTTATTAAATGACAACCAATATTTTGCCATATGGATAAAAGAGAGTTTTTGGGACAAATGGGAAAGTTGGCTTTGGCCTTACCTTTTTTGCCTTCTGATGTATCCGCCAACAAAAAGGAATCTCCAAAATCTTATTGCACTACATCTAATGAAGCGTTTTGGCTGCGTATAAGGGAGGATTATCTTTTAAAACCGGACTATATAAATCTGGAGAACGGATATTACAATTTTGTTCCGGTACCTACCATGAACAAGTATATCGATCATTTGAAAATGGTCAATTATGAGGCGTCCTATTATATGCGTACCGTACAGTGGGAAAATAAGGCCAAGGTAAGGGACAGGCTGGCTACATTAGTAGGTAGTACCCCTAAGGAACTTATCATTTACTAGAAATACGACTGAATCCCTTGACCTGATAATTGGAGGTTTCCCTTGGGAAAAGGGTAATGAGGCCATATATGCTTTGCAAGATTACGGTTCCATGAAAGATCATTTTGAATTGATGGTCAAAAAGTATGGTATAAAAACTAAAGTGGTGGATGTGCCAAATTATCCAAAATCCGATGAAGAAATTGTTGAAATTTATGAAAAAGTTATAACTCCCAATACCAAATTATTGATGGTCAGCTATATGATCAATATTACCGGGCATATTCTACCTGTTCGGAAAATTTGTGATATGGCCCATAAATACGGCGTAGAAGTTTTGGTAGACGGGGCACACTGCATAGGTCATTTTGATGTTAATTCTAAAGAATCACATTGTGATTATTATGGTTCTAGCCTGCATAAATGGCTAAGCGTTCCGTTGGGATCCGGAATGCTACATGTGGCCCAAGATAAAATTACCAAAATATGGCCGCTATTTACAGATTGGGAGGATGATACTGATTTGATCCAACGTTTAAACCATACCGGCACCTTGCCCGTTCATACAGATTTGGCTATCGATGACGCTATTGACTATTTAGAGTTTATCGGCATAAAACGAAAGGAAAATAGATTGCGGTTCCTTCAAAAATATTGGAGCGATAAATTAAGGGATGTCCCGAATATATCTATAAATACCCATGTTGATCCGAAGCGTAGTTGCGGTATTGCCAATGTTGGAATCAAATCAATAAAACCTACGGAGTTGGCCAAGCGTTTGCTAGACGAATTCAACATATTTACCGTTGGTAACGATTATGCCAATGTGCAGGGTTGCCGTATTACGCCAAATGTCTATAGCACAACCGATGAGTTAGACCGTTTTGTGAGCGCTATGCAAACTTTGGTGGAAAAGGCATAGTTTATTTAGCAATATAATCGGTCAATTTCTGTGGTCCTTCCAAAAGGATACGAACCACTCTAAGGGTTCCATCATCGGTAGTATTGATTTGCCATTTTATCAGCGAGATATTGCCTTTTTCGATTTCTATTCCCGTGATAC
>JBBSKR010000277.1:0-3005 GCA_038256135.1 Flavobacteriales bacterium
GCCTTTTAAGGTGGCCGCCTTCATATAAGAACCATAAAGTTGTTCGTTATACTGTTGTAACAATAATAAGGATCCTGTAACGCCAGGCGTGGCCATAGAGGTGCCGGAAGAGGTATGGTAACTTGTTTTACTTGAAGAATCGGTAGAAAGTATAGCGGAACCATTACCGGCAAGATCTGGTTTAATTCTTCCGTCATCAACTGGTCCAAAACTACTATAGGCAGAAACATTGGCCTTTTTTAGATTACCGTTTCTGTCAATTTCTGAATTTGCCCCTGCTACGGTTAGTCCATTTTTTGTCAAGGTAAACCCTAATAATAAGTCAAAACCATCCGCGGTTGTACCATACGTCGGAGCTTCGTTATCCCTGCTTTTTTGAGAATTACCGGCCGCAGTAACCATTAGGTAATACGGTGCGTTATACATTATTTTATCCCAGTCTTGGGCAACTTTTGTGTAAGACCCAAAGTACCAATCTGGCACGCGATCCGACTTGATTCCATAAGAGTGGTTAGAAAGTAAAAGTCCATTGGCAGCAGCTTCCGTAACCTCAATTTTATCCCTGGTCCAGTCGTGGGTCAATACAGTTGCCTTGTTGGCAACGCCCTTGGCTTCTTTTTTAAGTCCTGTAGAAATGATACTACCGGCTACTCGGGTAGCATGGGAATCAACATCCGATCCCTCATCTCCTGCGATGATTCTAGTATTATATTCAACATGGTTCTCAAGTGCTATACCAGAATCCCAAACACCTACTTGCATACCATCACCATCCAAATCCAGCCCCATCATGCCATTGGTGTTCAACAAGTTTGCCCTTGAAACGAACCCAGCTTCATCTGAATACGTTTCATAATATAAAGGACTACCATCAGCTCCTATTTCCTGTAACTCTACCTTTTTTCCATTTGGAAGGGTTTCCTTAATTTTCCAATTATTCTGTTGTGCCAGTTCCTTAATAAGCAACGTATTGGAGGCATGTTCAGAAATCAAATTGGATTTAAAATTGGTTAAAACAGCATTTTTATAATTAGAAGTTATTTCTAAACGTTGCTTTTCTGTTTGCCCACTCAAGATGCTAACACTGGAAAAAACAATGCTTAGCAAAAGAACAGTACTTTTTTTGAGGTAGGATTTTTGCTGATTCATAAGTAGATCGTTATTATGTACGATTTGGACTACAAATATATCAACCTTGTACTACATTCTATAAACGACAGGTTTTATTCGATGAAATACACCAACAACTAGGTTACATTGTTGTGAATACGCATATTTAAGTTGTGTAGGTTTTTTCCTATATATAAAATCTAGGAATTAATGGTAAATACTGCGTATACCGGAAAATGATCGCTATATCCTCCCATGTACTTATGAGCAACGAAAGTCCTGAAGGGGGTGCCTTTATACTTACCTTCTTTTTCCATTAAGGAATAATGATCATAAATAGCAGCAGTATCAAAACTATGGGTACTCTTTTCATCATTGACGAAAGAATTGGATAGTAGAATCTGATCGAATAAGTTCCAATTTTTATGATACGTCGATGTTCCTTTACTTAGGGGTATATGCAAAGATTCCATAGCATTGAACAAGTCAGCCTCTATCATTAACAACTGAATACTATTTGAGGATGGGTCATCGTTAAAATCACCCATTACAATAATGCTGGGGTTTGGCTCTTCTAACCTTATACTGGCAATCTTTTCTATTATTTGCTTGGCAGCAATAATTCGTTTGTATTCCGTTTTAACATCACCATCTCGTCTTGAAGGCCAATGATTTACGAAAACATGCATCAATTCATTATTGAGTTCTCCTTTTACGTATAAAATATCCCTTGTCATGTCACGTATACCTTCCAGATTATCAATCAGTAAGGCAAATGGTTCTGCATGAAGTACTTCAAAATACTTTTTACGGTAAATGAGTGCGGTATCAATGCCACGCTCATCCGGAGAATCAAAGTGTATAAAACCGTAGTCCCATTCATTCAGCGGCTTTGTGTTTAAAAGAGCCTCTAGCACACTATTATTTTCAACTTCTGCCACACCTACTAATACAGGTGGATACGGATGATTATCCTCCCCAATACCAGCGATGGTTGTTGCCAGTTTGGAAAGCTTTTTTTTATATCTTTCAGGAGTCCATTTTTTTAATCCGTCCGGTGTATAATCCCTATCTAAAGTTTTCACATTACGTTCTGGGTCGAATAGATTCTCTAAATTATAGAACCCAACCGCAAAACGTTGTTTCTTTATTCTTTTATTAAAAAATGGTATCCGCATGTTACATTTTAATGGGTCAATAAAAATACGAAATAGCTTAGGGGGTAATTGTTTAATTTTGCACTTTACACTATTATGATAGAAAAGAAGAATATTGACTATGAAAAAGCGGTTCTTATTGGAATTATCAATAAGGAACAAAACGAGGAAAAGGTTACGGAATATCTAGATGAACTGGAGTTTCTTGCTTATACTGCCGGTGGGGAAGTCACCAAGCGTTTTGTACAACGTATGGACATTCCAAACCCTAAAACCCTTATTGGTAGTGGCAAAATGGAGGAAGTGGAGCAATATGTCGCAGAACATGAAATTGGTTCCGTCATCTTTGATGATGAGCTTACCCCTGCACAACAGCGTAATATTGAAAAACAGTTGCGCTGCAAAATTATTGACCGCACCAGCTTGATTTTGGATATTTTCGCCCAAAGGGCGCAGACCAGTTACGCTCGTACCCAAGTAGAACTAGCGCAATATGAGTATTTATTACCAAGGCTTAAAGGCCTTTGGACGCACTTGGAACGTCAAAAAGGGGGTATCGGCATGCGGGGACCGGGAGAAACGGAAATTGAAACGGATAGGCGTATTGTTCGAGATCGAATTACCCTGCTCAAAAAGAAACTGACCAAGATAGACCGTCAAATGGAAACCCAACGCGGCAACCGTGGCGCTTTGGTACGTGTAGCTCTGGTAGGGTATACCAATGTCGGTAAATCTACC
>JBBSKR010000278.1:0-3003 GCA_038256135.1 Flavobacteriales bacterium
ATTTCATTATCCATTATGAATTACCGCACCGTGTGGAAGAATTCACTCATAGGAACGGGAGAACGGCCCGTGTCAATGCATCGGGTACCGCCTATGTTTTACAATGGGAAAAGGAACGATTGCCTGAATTCATTCCTAAATCGAAAGGAATCAATATCAGCAATAAAACAAATTTTGGGGAGCCTTACTGGGAAACCCTTTTTATTTCCGGTGGACGAAAGGATAAGATTTCCAAAGGAGATATTGCCGGATTGTTCTTTAAGCAAGGTGGTTTAAAAAAGGAGCAGTTGGGCAGCATTGAACTAAAGCAAGACTGTGCCTTTGTTGCGGTACCTAAAGTGTTGGCAAATAATCTGACTGCACAATTGAACAATTCCAGATTAAAGAAGAAAAAAGTACGCATCACCATACTTTAACCATAGCTAGTAAATTTACCGTATCATAGTTGGAACCATGAAGGAAAAGCTGCAAGAAAATAAAACTGAGATCAGTCCATCAGAAATCGACAATTGTATAGCCGTACTAAATCGCTTGGTTATAGATACCAATCAAATCTTCGAAATACCAGAAGATAAACGCATTGAACTCATCAAGGCGGCCGGCCAACTCTCCCGACCCAGTAAACAAGACTTTGCCCGTAGGGTAAAGGATGCAAAGAAAAATGAAAAGCGCAAACAGGCTGTACGTGATAAGCACGCGCGTAAAGAAACAGGAATACGTAGCGCACGCGAAGCCCATGTTTTTGTCGCCCCAAAATTATTGGCTGCGGCAGAATTGGAGAATAAGGAACAGTTTGAGCTTACAACTCCCCGTAATTGTTATGTTTGTAAAACGGAATTCACCAAACTACATCATTTTTATGATACGATGTGTACGGATTGTGGGGACTTTAATTATGCTAAAAGATTCCAGAATGCCAATGTAAAAGGACAAGTGGCGGTCATTACGGGCTCCCGCCTCAAGATAGGGTACCATATTACCTTAATGCTTTTACGTGGTGGTGCTACGGTTATTGCTACAACTCGCTTTCCTGTTGATTCGGCCTTACGCTTTTCCAAAGAAGAGGATTTTATGGAGTGGGGGCATCGGTTAAAAATTCATGGTTTGGATTTACGTCATATTCCCAGCGTGGAGATTTTTTGTAATTTTATAGAGCAACACTATGACCGTTTGGATATCTTGATAAACAATGCAGCCCAAACCGTACGAAGACCCGCGGGATTTTACCATCATTTAATGGAAAATGAGGAACGTGCTATTTCTTCATTACCACAATTTGCCCAAATGGTTTTGAAAGATCATCGTGAATGTATCAATGAATTAAAAGCGTTTAGCACCAAAGCAACTTCCAATCAAAATATGCCGGTAACCTGGCATGGTCCCGAACCAGGTATCGGATTAAGGGCATCGGCCAAATTATCACAGATTCCCTATAGTTTTGATAATGCCTTGGTCGCACAGGAAGTCTTCCCTACAGGGGAATTGGATGCCGATTTGCAACAGGTAGATTTACGTAAAACCAATAGTTGGCGCTTAAAATTGGGTGAAATCGAAACTACCGAAATGCTGGAAGTACAATTGGTCAACTCGGTAGCGCCTTTCGTGCTATGCAATAGATTGGCAGAACTTATGAAAAAGGAAAATACGGGTGAGAAACATATCATCAACGTATCTGCGATGGAAGGTAAATTCCATCGATTTTTCAAGGAGTCCCGACACCCACATACCAACATGGCCAAAGCAGCCTTGAATATGCTGACCCATACTGCAGCGGGTGAACTGGCAAAAGATGGTATTTATATGAATGCGGTAGACACGGGTTGGGTAACCGATGAAGACCCTGCTGAACTTGCAAAAAAGAAACAGGAGATACATGATTTTCAACCTCCATTGGACATTGTTGATGGGGCAGCACGGGTTTTAGATCCTCTCTATGATGGTATAAATACGGGAAAACATTGGTGTGGTAAATTCTTAAAAGATTATTTTCCCATTGATTGGTAAAAATTAGCAGGTTAAAATAATCAAAATTTTATGTTCGTTCTATGCTCCACCAGATTTCTAATCCGTTAGGGTAAATTGACATTTTTTTTGACTTCTTTAAAAAAATCGTAAAAATAGCGGCGCTACTATGTTATAGATTTCAGTTTAAGTAACTTTAGCTTTTTACCAACCCTATTAAGATGTATATGAAGACCTTATTTTGTTCCCTCGCTATTACTGTATCATTTTTTATTTCAACGAGTTTATTTGCCCAGGATTTTTCTGCCTTTCAATACCGTACCCTTGGTCCGGAACGAGGTGGTCGTGTAACTACGGTTACCGGCACTCCCATGTTACCAGGTACTTTTTATTTAGGTGCTTCAGGAGCCGGTGTATGGAAGTCCGATGATTACGGAACAACATGGACAAATGTGTCGGACGGATTTTTTGAAACACCCTCCATAGGTGCCATTGAAGTCGCATTGAACGATCCAAATATCGTATATGTGGGTACGGGATCGGACGGACTCCGTAGTAATATCATTGAAGGAAAGGGAGTTTATAAATCTATCGATGCCGGTAAAACTTGGGACCATATCGGTTTACGCAATGTAGGGCAAATCGGGGCCGTCGAAATAGATCCTACCAACAGCAATATTGTTTGGGTGGCCGCCATTGGAAACGCTTTTAAACCGAATGCAGAACGCGGCATCTACAAAACCACGGACGGCGGGGTAACCTGGGAAAAGGTTTTATTCATTTCGGATAAAACCGGATTTGCCGATCTAGAATTACTGCCGGAGAACCCAAACATAGTATATGCAGCGGCATGGAAAGCACAGCGAACTCCTTGGACCATTATCTCAGGCGGAGAAAATAAGGAAGGGGGAATCTACAAATCCGTTGACGGAGGAAAGAATTGGGTAAAATTGGAAAAGGGTTTACCAAAAGGTTTAATCGGTAAGATAGATTTGGCCGTCTCCCTTACAGATTCGAGTATTCTTTATGCTGTCATAGAAG
>JBBSKR010000279.1:0-2999 GCA_038256135.1 Flavobacteriales bacterium
CAAATACCGAAGTGGAATTAATACAAAGTTACTATGAACAAAAATTATTATGCCGTTTTAATGGCCGGCGGAGTAGGGTCAAGATTTTGGCCGATCAGTACTACGGATAACCCGAAGCAATTTCATGACATGTTAGGGACAGGAACAACCCTTATTCAAAAAACGTTTCAGCGGCTGAACAAATTTGTGCCTACAGAAAATATTCTGATCTTAACCAATGAACGTTACAACGATTTGGTACTGGAGCAACTGCCCATGGTAAAACAAGAGCAGGTGGTACTTGAACCGGCTATGCGTAATACGGCGCCTTGTATTCTGTATGCTGCCTTGAAAATTCAAAAAATGAACGAGCATGCGGTAATGATCGTTGCTCCAAGTGACCATTGGATAGAAGATGAGGAAGCCTTTGCGAATGATGTGACCGCTTGTTTTGAAAAATGTGAAAACGAAGAGGTTTTGTGCACGCTAGGAATCAAACCTTCCTTTCCAAATACTGGGTTTGGCTATATAGAATATAATAAGTCTGATACGGCACAATTAAAAAAAGTAAATCAGTTTAGGGAAAAACCTGATTATGATACGGCAAAAGAGTTTTTGGCGCAAGGTAATTTTCTTTGGAACGCGGGTATTTTTATGTGGAGCATAAAAACGATAGTAACTGCCTTTAGAAACTATCAACCGGAACAATATCGATTATTTCAAGATGGGTTTGCAACTTTTAACACCAGCGACGAACAACAATTCATAGCTGATCATTATCCGAAAGCTGAAAATATTTCCATTGACTATGCTATTTTGGAAAATTCCAAATCCATTTTCGTTCTGGAAGCAACTTTCGATTGGAACGATTTAGGTACATGGGGCTCTTTATATGATAAACTTGACAAACAAGAGAACAATAATGCCATTGTCAATGCCAAAGTACTAGCGGAGGATGCCAGTCGAAATATGATCAGATCAAAAGCAGGAAAAGTAGTTGTGGTCGATGGCTTAAACGATTATATCATAGTCGATAAAGATGAAGTACTTTTAATCTACCCTAAATCTAAGGAACAGGATATAAAAAAGATCCTCAATAAGGTGAAGGATACTTTTGGTGATGAATACGCCTAACTATGGAAGAAAATTTAAATCAGGATAATATTACCCCAACAAGTAACGAGAGCAACGGTGGCGAGGAAGTCAAAAAGGATTTTCAAGGCTTACTGGGTAGTGTAAAAAAGTTTCTATCCGAACTCCTGGATATTCGTACCAATACAGATCAGCAAGCAACCAAGGAAGCTATTATTGCAGATATTACGTTTAAAGGCCATACTTCTTGGATTTTGATATGTTCCATTTTTATTGCCTCGGTCGGATTGAATGCAAATTCTACAGCAGTAGTCATTGGAGCGATGCTAATATCCCCGTTAATGGGACCTATATTAGGAATAGGAATGTCCGTTGCAATAAATGACATCGATACTTTAAAAAGATCCTTGAAGAATTTTGCGGTCATGGTAGTCTTAAGTGTAATTACGGCGTACTTATTTTTCCATTTTTTTCCGCTAAGGGATGAATCTTCAGAACTTTTGGCTCGAACAGCACCGGATATTAGGGATGTTCTAATTGCTTTTTTCGGTGGATTGGCATTGGTTATCGCACGCGCAAAAAAAGGAACCATTGCCAGTGTTATTTTTGGTGTGGCTATAGCAACTGCGTTGATGCCACCATTGTGTACGGTAGGTTTCGGTTTGGCTATAGGTAACTGGTCTTATGCTACCGGTGCCCTTTATCTCTTCACCATAAATACTATTTTTATTGCTTTAGCTACCTTTTTGGTTATCAAGATATTGCGATTTCCCATGGTGCGCTATGTCAATTCAAAAAGAAGACGTCTCATAGGTAGATTGGCTTCCTTGTTGGCTGTATTGGTAATGATACCTGCTGGTATCACCTTCTATAGGGTTTTTAAGGAATCCCTTTTTAAAAGGGATGTCAATAACTTTATGGATGAAAAAATAGCTCCATATCAATTTTCTGGAGAAGGTAAATTTTTAAAGGATTTTAGTGACGTAGTCTATAATGATGGTGAGAATCCCAAACTAGAACTGGTTTTTGTTGGAAATGAGGCTATTCCAGAAAATGTAATCGCAACATGGAGAAACCAAATGAATGAATATAAGCAGCTTAAAAATTCTGAATTAAAAGTACTACAAGGATCAAGAAACGGCGAAGTCAATGAGTTAAGGTATGTAAATGAATTATATGAATCACAAAAAACCATCCTTTCAAGTAAGGATGAAAAAATACAGCTTTTAGAAAGCGAACTTATCCGTTTAAACAAATTGTCATCAAATCAGGTACCATTTAAGGAGATAAGCCTTGAGGCAAAAACCAATTACGAAAATTTGGAACGTTTGGGGTATGCTTATTTGATTTCTACAGATTTCAACAAGACAGATAGCATCCCTTTATTTGAGGTAACCTGGAAAAAAGAGGTTAAACGGGCAGAAACCATTAAGGATATGAGCAAATTACAGGAATGGTTACGGCTTAGGCTTAACAATAAGAATATTCAATTGAAAGAAATGACCGTGGATTAATTCTGTTCTTGAATATACATCTGTCGTACTTTTTTAAAAAGGTCAGAGGAGTAAACAAAATTGGTTACTGCTTCATTGTCGGTTTTGAATATTTCATGTTTTGTTCCTTCCCACTCTTTTAGTCCGT
This sequence comes from Flavobacteriales bacterium, assembly GCA_038256135.1. Lineage (GTDB taxonomy): Bacteria > Bacteroidota > Bacteroidia > Flavobacteriales > Flavobacteriaceae > Maribacter. The sequence goes on from JBBSKR010000279.1 coordinate 2,713, forward strand.
CCTTTAAAAATATAATTTTTTCGCCGATTTGCATAACTGAGTTCATGTCATGGGTATTAATGACCGTAGTAATATCAAATTCCTCTGTTATTTCCTTTATAAGGTCATCGATAAGGATGGCCGTTTTAGGATCTAGACCAGAATTGGGTTCATCACAAAAAAGATATTTAGGATTCATGACGATAGCCCTAGCAATGGCAACACGCTTTTGCATCCCTCCAGATATTTCTGCTGGAAATTTATGATGGGCATCAACTAAGTTTACCCTTTTTAAAACGGTATCCACA
>JBBSKR010000280.1:0-2996 GCA_038256135.1 Flavobacteriales bacterium
AAGGCGATGGCCGCAAAATATGCGGATGAGGAATTGTCCACAATCGATGGGGTTAAAATCGATTTCCCGGAAAATTGGGTGCATTTAAGAAAGTCAAATACAGAACCGATTATCAGAATTTATACCGAAGCCAAGAGTCAGGCTGAAGCCGATGGGTTGGCGGATAGGATTATCGGGGAAATAAAGAATGTTGCAGGTTTGTGAATTAGAACCTAGAAAGGCAGTTCAAATTGCCAACTACTGATTTTAAGCAGTTTCCGCAAAAGCAGCTGGTTTTTTATCGCGGTGTTTCCAACGCTTATGGGTCCAAAGATAATGTTCTGGTTTTTCTAGGATTTGGGCCTCGGTCAACCGCAGAAATGTATTGGTTATTTCATGTTCTTCGGTTTCTTTGCCGTTTAAGGCAATGGGAATAAGTTCCGCTTTATAATGTCCCCGTTTTACCTTGCTCACCTTTAAAAAGACCACGGCTAGTCCGGTTTTGCGCGCCAATGCTTCCCCGCCATTGAAAATAGGGACTTTGATGCCCATAAACTTTGTCCAATAGTGTGCCCTATGTGCCTGCGGGGATTGATCGCTGACCATGCCATAACTAGCGCGAACATGATTGCGATGATTTTGGATAACGGTTTTTGCTGTTTGATTTTGGGTTATTAGGGTCGTATTCCACTTAGCCCTCACTTTTCTAACAAAAGCATCAAAATAGGAGTTGTTTATTTTTTGGTAAACGGCATATCCCTTAGAGTTCACATAGTTGTTGATGCTTACGTTCCACTCCCAGTTGGCATAATGCGCGCAAAGAATGATGATACTACGTTCTTTCTCAATTTCCAATAACAATTCCGTATTCACAACCTGGTATTTTTTCAAAACCGCTTCCTTGCTTAGGTTCATGGATTTGACCATTTCTAAAAAGGTGTCGCAAAGGTGTTTGTAGAATTCCTTTTCAATATAGCGTATTTGCTCTTTGGACTTTGAGGGAAATACTAAATTCAGGTTATGCTGTACCACCTTGCGTCGATAACCAAAAACATGGTAGACAAAGAAAAAGGCTATGTCTGAAAACGTGTAGAACAATCGATGTGGCAAAATGGAAATCATCCATAAAAATGGGTAGATAAGAACAAAGGCCAATAGTTGCATCTGCTAAAAATTATGGGCAAATATAGCTATATTTGCCGCCAAATAAACGGCACCTTCATGAATAACCTACATATAGCGACCATAGCGATCATTGCAGCGAATGTCTTGGTATCCCTCAAAGGATTTAACGATAGTTATTTTTTCGAACGTTACAAATTTGGCATTGGGGCAATAAAGGCAGGACAAAAGGAACGTATGGTAACCTCTGGCTTCCTTCATGTGGATGTTTCCCATTTATTGTTTAATATGTTAACGCTTTATTTCTTTGCCAATGTAGTGATCAATTGGTTCGGTGGCGGCAAGTTTTTAATTATTTATTTCATCAGCCTTTTGGCCGGCAGTTTATTGGCATTGAATTTTCATAAAGATGAACCTTACTATTCCGCTGTAGGGGCAAGCGGTGCCGTGACCGGTATTCTATATGCGGCAATTTTATTGCAACCCACCATGCAATTGGGGATTATGTTTATTCCTATTCCTGTGCCAGCTTATGTCGTAGGGATTGCCTATTTACTTTATTCCATTTATGGAATGAAAAAACGCTTGGGTAATATTGGTCACACGGCTCATTTTGGGGGAGCCATCGGCGGTTATGCCTGTACCCTTTTATTTATGCCAGGCCTACTGCAAACAGAAACGGTAATGGTCGGTTTGTTGGCATTGCCCATAATATTACTTTTTGTTTTAGGTAAAATGGGCAAGATTTAAATCCAATTTGTTCCATACCTTAAAATTTAATCGTAAACCATAAATTGTTTGTGTTTCATCGAATTTTTGTAAGAAAATACAACTTTAATCTAAGTTTTGCGTTCTTTCAAAAACCTAAATTAATGATGAAATCAAACTTACCTATTAGAAAAGCATGGCTAATGGCGATATCCGTTACATTTTTGGTAGCGAGTTGTAGTGATGAAACTACGGTTTTCGAAAACCCCGAAGATAATTTACTTAAAGAGACGAATCAGCAAAAATTGGAAAGCAGTGTACTTGTTGACAATGTTGGAGTCTTGGATATCTATGAAGACCCACTGACAAGTGCAAAACGATATGGAAATACCGGAAAGGTCGAGCAAGCAGGCGATTACCCTTTAACTTTGGTAGCACAAATTGTACCACCTTCTTTTGCTGGAGGTGAAAATCTTACCGCTACCCATGTGGCCTTGGACGGGGATTTTGGATATGTATCCTACAATACGGTAGGCCGGGATTATGTTGGAGCCATAGATGTCATCAATATTAGCGACCCGAACAATCCAAAAGTTACCTCACGGGTCTATTTTTCGAATATGGACCTTAATTCCATTGCTTATGAAGATGGTTATATATATGTAGCTGGGGGCATGGATTCTGAACAGTCCGTCAATGCAACGGCCAATTCCATGGTGGCGAAGATTGCGGTCAACAACGGTACGTTGAACACGTCTGATATTACTTTTGGATACCAGGAAGGATTCAATGCCACCGATGTCACCATAATGAACAATACCGTATTAGTTACAAGCGGACAAGATGGTTTTGTGGTTGCTTACAATAAAAGCGATATGAGCGTTTTGACAGAAGCTGCTTTTGCGGACTTACGTTCCGTAGCGATTAACGGTGCCGAAATTGCAGTATTGGATGCGTCGCAGGGCGTTGGTTTCCTAGATCAAAATCTAGCCCTTACAAGAAGTATCGATATCAATTCCGATTTTGGGGTAGATGCAAAACGTACCTTGGACTTTTTCAATGAAAACATTGTAGTCGCCGAAGGTTCCAAAGGAGCCGGGGTATATAATGCCATTACCGGTAACTTTGTGGAGTACCTTCCAATTTTAACCAATCCACAAAACGCGGAAACAGGGGATATTGTCACC
>JBBSKR010000281.1:0-2977 GCA_038256135.1 Flavobacteriales bacterium
TTTAATGGATCCACTGCCGCCGCCAAATCCATAAATGAGTTTGGCCAATATCAAAATACCCACCGCTTGCCAACAATCGACTTGTGGTAGTCCGAACCGATTTGGTATCAACCAATTCTATAGTAATTGACGGATGTCTAGCGATTTTGTAACAAAATAATTCCGAATTTGACGTGGTATCTACCTCATCACAGAGGTGCTGTCGATGGGTTCTACTAATTAGGAAAAGATACAAGCAAGGCGGGAAAGGAGGATTACGATAAACCCTTAAACCCTGTTAGCCCTTAACTTTTTATAGAATATATAGGTCATGGCGATTACAAAAAGCACAAGTACAACGAGCAGACCCAACTTAAAGTAATTCGTTTTTGGTACAACTTCCGTAATCAATAGAAGTTGATTGGTGTTTATTTTAGTCCGTATCTGTTGGTTGCCACCGCTCCAATCTATAATTAAGGAATCGACCATCGAAGCAGTTCCTAAACCAAAGTGTGATATTACTGAATTCTGCGATAAATGGCTGGACCCACCGCCATCAATTTCCCGAATCATTTTTTTGCCGTTTGAGATCAAGGTAATTCTTGAGCCGATGCCATTCAATTCGGCTTGAGTTCCTTTCAATGCCACTTTGAGCCAATTCCCTTCAGCGATATCATTTCTAAAAAGCCGTGTAACGGAGGGGATAGGGTACTCTAGAATGGGCTTTTGGTTTACGACCAATAGATCCATATCCCCGTCATTATCCATATCGAATATCACAGATCCCCGACCTAAACCATAATCATTAATGTTCAACTCGCGTCCACGTTCTGTAAAAGTGGAGGTATTGTTCTCAAAATAGAAATTCCCCATGGGAGTGCAATTCGGATTTAAATCCCCATTGGAAACAAATAGGTCCAAATCCGTATCATGATCAAAATCCGCAAAATTAGCGCCCCAGCTTATCGCTAAATTATAGGTGCCCAATTCTTTCGCTCGATCTATAAAGGGTAATCCATTACCTTGATTTTGCATCAACATATTGAACTTGATATTGGTTACATAATAATCCATCCACCCATCACCATTATAATCTCCTACGGCAGCGCCCATCGCATTAATTTTTAAATCCATGCCTGTTTCATCACTGACATCTTCAAAATAATCGCTGGGATAATCATTTTTGTACAGAAAATTAGGAACCGCCTTATAGCCAAAATCTTGGTTTACCAAAAGGTCTTGGTCCTGATCATTATCAAAGTCGGTGAAAACACCCCCAAAACCAAAACCCTTATGGCCTAGTCCATATTCTTCGTAGACATTTTCAAATTTTTTACCGTCTATATTTTTTAAAAGGTAACTTTTAGCGGTTTGGTTTGCGCTTACGATGGTAGCATCTTTAATAATGCCTAGTTTACCTGTAAATTCCTGAAAATAATTGCCGACAAAAAGGTCAGGATAGCCGTCAGCATTAAAGTCCCCAAAACTAGGTCCGGTACTGAATGAATTTAAATCGTCTAGTCCATATTCGGTAGTTACATCCCTAAATGTTGCATCCCCGTTGTTTAAAAACAATAAATTTTTTGCCCTTGGAATAATATTTTTACCGTCCGTAGTAGTGATGGTCGTAATAAAAAGATCCCTAAACCCATCCCTGTTTACATCTGCACTCACCACTCCTTGTGTTACGTATCCCTCGGCTATTTCCAGTCCCGACCCTTGAAATATGTTCTTAAAGGTGCCATTTCCATTGTTAAGGTACAAAGCATCAGGTTTCATACCACCGGTGATATAAATATCTTCGAAACCGTCATTATTAACATCAAAAATTGTTGCTCCACCTCCAAAGGTACCTTCGTAAACTTCGTATTGATGTTGTATTCCCGCAGCTTCGGTTACATCGGTAAATACCTTTTGTGCGTTTACCGTGAACATGGATAAAAACACTAAATGACCTAATGAAACCAAATACTGTACTTTATTCATCTTCATTTTTCCAATGCAGGTTATTAATGTTTCTGGCTATTTTGGCACCTTCTTCCAACCCTACCTCATTATCCAATGGGGTATGAATGCCACCATAAAATCGGGAATCGGCCGTTTCTTGGGCAGCTTCCCAAAAGCTATCAAATGATCGGATGACAAAATCGGTTTCACGCACCTCGTCCCGTTTCCTTCCTTCATGGGCTCTATCCGTAAATGAAAAGTGCTTACCAAAAGTATCTTCCAATACGGTTGCCGCCGCCGCCGCCTGAATGGCGTGACCGGAAGGGAATGAAGGAAACGGTGGATCAGGCCAAAAGGATTCCCATTCCTCATCTATATATTTCGGGATAAAGGTATTGGGCCGTTCCGTAAAGAAGTGGTATTTCCATTTCCAACAATTGATAAACGCGTCCGTAACGGCCATTCCCATTTTAGCATACACCGTCGCAGCTTCAATAAGATTGGATTCATGTCCCTCAATGGCCAGCTTTGCAAAATAGTAAGAGTGACCGGGAGGTGAAAAGGAAACATCGGGATCATCTCCCCACCAGATAGCGGCCTCTTTTTCTGCTTGGGTCAGTTCCAAATCCTTATCGTAGACCGCTTCAAATTGTTTGTAATAAGGCGACCCCGGTGTTGTATCATATGGAGTGATCTGTGGTTCCGGCAAATTGGAATTTAACGCTAAAAAGGTTCTATTTTGTCCCCAATGTGGATGTAATGGATGATGGCTAAAAGATTGAGCAAATAGGGGAGGTTTCCAAGCCCCAGGTCGATTGGGATGTACTATTTTTTTGTCAAAATTATGGAGATATCCTCTATGACCACCATCAGTTTTTGACCACTCAAAAATAGCATTCGCAACGGCTTTGCCATAAGATACGGATTGGGAAACGGTTTTCGATGAATTTACCTTTCAGAGAAAACCGAACGCCGACGCGATCGCCGCGATGGCGGAAGAGAATTTTTTTGAGATGCGCGATGCGGTCGCCGATCCGGTTTTCCAGAAAAA
>JBBSKR010000282.1:0-2961 GCA_038256135.1 Flavobacteriales bacterium
AACAGGAAAACATACCCGCCCAGGCTCCGATAAATAGCACTGGGTTTATGTTCGAAACCGAAGCGTTCTACCTGCCAGAAAATATTGGTTATACCGACAACGGACTCCTCTTGTTTTATGAGCCCTATGAAATAGCTTCCTACGCGGATGGCCCTATACTGATAACCATACCTTTCCAAGAAGTTAATGCTTTTTTAAAGTTTCCGATAAAAACTTAGCCCACATGGCTCAACAGTAGAATAATTGCTCCTAAATGCAATCCTTCATGAAACAAATTAAAAGCTACGGCATCATCTATGTTTCTTAAGGTTACCCGAGCACTTGTGGTATACTCATGATATTCTTGGAATAGCTCGGTTTTATAGTCCTCTTTCGCCCATTCCAAGGTTGAAATTAAAAAATCGGCAATAATTTTAATTTCCTCATCCAAAGCCGTACCATCGGGCACGGTTCCTTTTTTAAATTTATCCACCAGTTCTTCTGGAACGCGCATTTGAAGGCCGCTCAATTTATAATATAAAATTTGCTGTGTGACAACAGTGTGGGCAATATTCCAGTAGATATTATTATTGAAGCCTTTGGGAATCTCTAAAAGTTTTTCCTTAGGTGTCTTGGTTAAGATAGCATACAAATTTTTACGATGCTGCAGCTTAATTTCAAATAGGGTCTTAGACATCAATTTACATTAAAAGAGATATAAAAATACTACAATTAAAACGAAAATAAGTTTCTTTGTATCGCATAAAACCACTATTGAATTGGTGATTTCTCGATATTAAAATAGGAAAAACCTTATTATTATTAATCATCTGAAGTATGAAAAAAATGTATCATTTAAGTAGTTGCTCTACTTGCCAACGCATCATAAAGGAACTACAGCCTTTGGACGATTTTGAATTGCAGGATATAAAAACCGCTCCTATCAACCAAGACCAAATGGGACAAATGCATGAATTGACCAAAAGTTATGAGTCTTTGTTCAACAAAAGAGCGGTCTTGTATAGAGAGCGGAATCTAAAAGGTCAAAACCTAACAGAAGAGGATTTTGAGGCCTTAATTTTAGAACAGTACACCTTTTTGAAGCGACCTGTAATCATTGTAGAAGACCAAATATTCATAGGAAATAGTAAAAAAGTGGTAGCGGCCGCTAAAAAGGCCATCCATTCGTGAACAAACGTTTATTAGCCATTATCGCAGCTATCGGGGCCACTACTATTTATGGACTAAATCACACCATTGCAAAAGGGGTGATGCCACACTATATACAACCATATGGCTTTATCATCCTAAGAGTTTTAGGAGCTGCCATATTGTTTTGGGTCATTTCACCTTGGGGACCAAAGGAACGCATAGAGCGAAAAGATTACTTACGAATGGTTCTCTGTGCCTTTTTGGGAATGGGACTGAACATGCTTGTATTTTTTAAAGGCCTTTCGCTCTCAACTCCCATCAATAGTTCAGTTTTAGTGACCACGACTCCGATTATCGTTCTTATTCTCTCCGCAATCATTTTAAAGGAAAAGATAACGAGGAGAAAGATACTTGGTATTGGTATTGGTCTATTAGGCGCCTTGGGATTAATCCTTTTAGGAAAGGAAATACGGTCAGATGCCCCAAATATTCCTTTAGGAAATTTTCTGATATTATTGAATTCTATCTTTTATGGCTCTTATTTAGTTGTAGTCAAAGCCCTTATTACCAAATACCACCCCTTTACATTTATGAAATGGCTATTTACGTTAGGGATACTTATATGTTTACCGTTTGGCTATGATGAGTTTATGCAAATTACATGGACTACCCTTCCCATTGAGGCTTATTGGAGTATTGCCTTTGTCATATTGGGCACTACCTTCTGTACGTACCTATTCAATATTTTCGCGTTAAAACAATTGAAAGCTTCTACATTAAGTGCCTTTGTTTATGTTCAGCCCTTGATAGGCATTGGATACGCCATATTTTCTGGTCAAGATCAACTTACCCTAGTCAAAGTTATAGCTGCTTGTTTGGTTTTAGTGGGGGTATATCTTGCCAGTAAAAAACAGAAATGGAAATTGATTGAAGAATGATTTCCAAAATTAGGAATTGTTTCGAATACCTAAATATGATTATTTTTCAAAAAATTTATAAGTGGGCTTGTTTTGTATTTTCCAAGTGGGCTTGAATCGCCTTAATGGCCATTTTCTCATCTCTATGGTGCAAGGCAGAAACAATATTCAAATGCTCCTGTAGAATATCATCCAAAGGCCTGATAAGGCCAAGGAGGTCCATAAACGGTAATATTTTAGCCGACTTAAAGAGCTTATAAAGCAATAAGTTCCCACAATGTTTCGCTATATATTCATGAAAATAACGGTCTATCCTGTAAAAGACATAGCCGTTTTTAGGTCCTTTTTCAAAAGGAACCAATAAATTTCTTAAATCATCAATTTTAGATTGCGGTGCATTTCGTGCAAAAAGTTTTACGGTCATTGTTTCCAATGCCATCCGGCAATCGAACATCTGAGAAATTTCTTCCTCACTCAATTCCCGAACCATTAGTCCGTTATCGGGCACATCTACTAAAAGGGATTCTTTTTGCAATTGTTGCAGTACAATTGGCAAAACATCATCGGTTACTTGTAAGGAATGGCATAGCCGTTCTTTTGTTATCAATTGCCCAGGAGCTAATTTCTTGGTGACAATCAATTTTATGACTTTCCCGTAGGTTTCTTGGTATAGATCTTCAGGTTGGATGACCATTTGGTAAAAGTAATCAAACAGATGATTCCATTTTATTTTTATTTAAGGACGGCAAGTTTAAAAGTGCGATCCTAGAAAAATAGTAAACCGCCGTATACAAAAGCCATTAATATCTTCGTTGGTTACAGGTTTTTGGGAACGCGGGAAAATTTTCGGGTATCCTTTTTCGTAAGTACCCGAAATCCTTCAGCTTTTTCTACGCCACTAAATGTTCTAAGC
>JBBSKR010000283.1:0-2900 GCA_038256135.1 Flavobacteriales bacterium
CAATGTGCTTTTTTCAATTTTTTTAGCGGTTCCATATTCGTTCCCATATCCAATTCAGAATAAACTTTGGAAGATGGGTTGAAGGAGGCAGATCCATCGAGCTATCAGAAACAAGAACGCTTAACTTCGACAAGCTCAGTGACCACGCTAGAAGAACCAAGAAACAAGACTTTTTTTGTCTTGGTTCTTGATTCTTGACGCTTATTTCTTGGCAAAGATACTTGATTGTATCGATGCTACACCCGAGGCAGAGCCTCGGGAATTCTATTGATTAAAAGTCTCATAGTTCCTTCGCAATTAATGGCAACTAATAAATTAACAATTGAATTATGCTATAAATATACTTCGCAACTATCCTTCAAATCAATAAATTTGTTCTAATTTGATAGGGTCTACCAAAAACTTTGGGTCTATTTGAACCAATGATTTACATTATGAAAAAAATACTGCTTTTAACGATCCTGATTACTTTATTTTCCTTCAAAAATGAAAATGAGCATATAATTTCATTCCAGGATTCCTATCCTAAAACACTAGGTAAAATCCTCGATGCCCATGGAGGAATCCAAGCATGGCGAAAAATGTCCACACTTACCTACCAAATACAAAAACCAGAAGGGGATGAAGTTCAAACAATAGACCTTCGTTCAAGAAAGGACAAAATAGTTATGCCCAATGTTGAGCTGGGATTTGATGGGGCCAAAGCCTGGCTCCTAGAAAAGGATGGTACTTATGACGGAAATCCAGAATTCTACCATAATCTAGTGTTCTATTTTTATGCGATGCCGTTTGTTTTGGCAGACCCTGGAATTAGTTACGAAGAAGCAAAGGTCTTGGATATTGGTGAAAAGTCTTACCCTGGCATCAAGATTACCTATAGCGATGGTATAGGGAATTCCCCCAAGGACGAATATTTTTTACATTACGACCCAATAAATTATCGGATGTGCTGGTTGGGTTATACCGCCACATTCGGTGCCGACCAAAGTTCGGACCGTATAAATTGGATAAATTACAACGATTGGACAGCTATTGAAGGGATCATTCTACCTAAATCCATCACTTGGCAAAAATTTGAGAATGGAAAAATGACTCCCCAAAAGAAGGTTTCTTTTAAGGATATAACTTTGAGTAAAGATAGTAAATCGGATGGTTTTTACGCTAAACCGGAAAATGCAAAATGGGCGGGAGCGAACAAGGACTGAAATTGATTGAATCCATCATAATAACGAGGAAGGTGTAAATAAAAACTATCAATTTTTAGATTCATTGTTGCCGATAAGGCTGTTTACAATTAACTATTTTAGGAATTAAATGGGAAACGGTTTTTTTAGAAAATAGTTTCGATATATAGTATTAAATGAATATAAATATCCTTAGGATCGGAATTGCCCAGATAGCACCATGTTGGCTGAACAAGGAAAAAACGCTTTGTAGAATTGAGGAAAGTTTGGTCCATGCGCATGAAAAAGGCTGTAATCTTGTGGTTTTCGGAGAAGGTCTCCTGCCCGGATATCCATTTTGGGTTTCTTTGACGGATGGTGCCCTGTTCGATAACAAGGTTCAGAAGGAACTTCATGCACACTATGCCCGTAATGCGGTTCAGATCGAAAAAGGTGATCTGGATGGCATAAAGGTATTGGCAAAAAAATTCAAACTGGCGATTTATCTGGGCATTATTGAACGCGCGCCGGACAGAGGGGGCCATAGCCTTTACTGCTCACTTGTCTATATTGACAATGAAGGCGAGATACTATCTGTTCACCGGAAACTACAGCCAACTTATGAGGAACGACTCACTTGGGCCCCTGGGGACGGTAACGGGCTTCAGGTACATTCCCTTAAACAATTTACTCTGGGAGGGCTTAACTGTTGGGAGAACTGGATGCCACTGCCCAGGGCAGCGCTATATGGCATGGGGGAAAACCTGCATATAGCGGTTTGGCCAGGTGCGGATTATAATACAAGGGATATCACCCGTTTTATTGCGAGGGAGTCCAGGTCTTATGTGATTTCGGCGTCTAGCCTCATGAGAAAGAGCGACTTCCCCGCAGACACGCCACATCTTGGTATTATCTTGGAAAATTCTAAAGATATTCTGGCAAATGGTGGAAGTTGCATTGCCAAACCTAATGGGGAATGGCTAGTCGAACCCGTGTTGAACAAAGAAGGCATTATCGTTGCCGATCTTGATTTCGATATGGTTTTCGAGGAACGCCAAAATTTTGATCCTGCCGGACACTATTCAAGACCTGATGTAACAAAGCTGATAATCGACCGAGAACGTCAATCGACAATAAAATTTATTTAATCAATGATTGTATTTACTAATCCCAGTAGTTTAAACCTCTAATTTTATTAATCTAGCTTATTGAGATGAAGAAATATAGTGTATCCTTTATTTGAACTTCACCGTTTATTCTATCTGCCAGATTATTATCGAGAATTACTCGAATTTTAATTTTAGACCACAATAATTATGGCTTACACATCATACTTTTTTCAAACTTAAAAAGGCAGTATATTTTTATAACAAATTGGAGTCGACCCCACATCTTTTCATTTAGTGTTATCATAAAGAGCTCTAGTCATTGGAGGTGAGGCCCCTGTTTCTAATATACGCTAATAGTCATTACTACAATTAGCATCAACATAGAAATTAAAAACATACTGCCTATAACTACTAGCGTTTTATCTTGATCGCTTGTCTTTTCCATTTCCAATATTAATCAAAGGCAAAGCCGGTCAATAATTTAGATACAAAGGCATACAGTGCCAAAACCAACATGGCCATAGTAAACCATGTAAAAGCCTTTAACAAGTACTTTAATATGGAATTCCTTATATCTCTAAATCCTTCAAAATAAATTTCTCTTACAAGTAGAACTGTTTTCATATTC
>JBBSKR010000284.1:0-2836 GCA_038256135.1 Flavobacteriales bacterium
ATTCACAGGGAAAAAACAAAACATCCCATTCGGTCAAGGTACAAAGCCAACAACAGTAAATCCAAAAGTATCTTCCAACATTCCTCAAAAGAGTATTATTTTTACCCAAAATAGAATTATATGAACATAAGTACAGACCATTACAAAGGTCTTATAGATCGCCTTGGTGCGTTGAGGAGGTATCTTTGACGTTGATGCCAAATTAATAGAAATAGAGAACGAACAGGAAAGGACCTTGTCACCCGATTTTTGGGATAATCCACAGGAAGCCCAAGCACATATGAAATTTATCCAATCCAAAAAACAATGGGTAGATGATTATAAGGCTGCTGCAGTTTTGGTTGCGGACTTAGAAGTACTGTTGGAGTTTCAAGATGAGGGGGAAGTCACTGAAGCGGAAGTAGAAGGCCAGTATGAAAAAGCGTTGAATACCATCGAAAAAATGGAATTCAAAAATATGCTTTCGGAAGAAGGTGATGAACTGCCGGCTGTACTACAAATTACTGCTGGTGCGGGTGGTACGGAAAGCTGTGACTGGGCCGCAATGCTCATGCGTATGTATATGATGTGGGCAGAAAAAAATGGTTACAAAATAAAGGAACTCAATTATCAGGAGGGAGATGTAGCCGGTATCAAAACGGTCACGCTAGAAATTGATGGTGAGTTTGGTTTTGGTTGGTTGAAAGGCGAAAACGGAGTGCACAGATTGGTCCGAATATCTCCCTTCGATAGTAATGCCAAGAGACATACCTCGTTTGTTTCGGTATATGTGTATCCATTGGTGGATGATAGCATTGAGATAGATGTGAATCCTGCCGATATAACCATTACTACGGCAAGATCTAGTGGTGCAGGTGGCCAAAATGTAAACAAGGTGGAAACCAAAGTGCAATTGGTGCATCACCCAACAGGTATTCAAATTTCATGTTCAGATAGTAGGAGTCAGCACGAGAATAGGGCTACGGCGATGAAAATGTTGAAATCGCAATTGTACGAGATTGAATTACGCAAGAAAATGGAGGCACGACAGGAAATTGAATCCTCTAAAATGAAAATAGAATGGGGATCACAAATAAGAAACTATGTAATGCACCCCTATAAGTTGGTAAAAGATGTTAGAACAGGGGAAGAAACGGGCAATGTTGATGCCGTTATGGATGGTGATCTAGATCAGTTTTTAAAGGCTTTTCTTATGATGATGGGACAAAGAGAGGAAGAATAAATAGTACGTTTATCGATTTGCGAACATATTTTGCTTATCATAATCTCAAAACTATAATTTGATTTACGAACTATGATAAAAATATATCACAATCCGAGATGTAGAAAATCTAGGGAAGCACTCGAATTGCTTGAAAATTCTGGCAAGAAATTTGAAGTAATCAAATACCTGGAAAATGTTCCGACTAAAAAGGAATTGGAAGAGATTATCAATTGTTTGGGAATCGAGCCTATTCAGTTAGTTAGAAAGAATGAAGCCATTTGGAAAGAAAAGTTTAAAGGTCAATCCTTATCAGAAGCTGAAGTTTTGGATGCTATGTTAGCCTTTCCAAAACTAATCGAAAGACCTATAGTTGTTAAGGATAGTAGCGCGGTAATAGCTAGACCGGCAGCTAAAATAAATGCCCTAATAACATAATGTGTTTAATTAATTTTAAAATTAATTAAACACATTAACAAAGAATTAACCAATCGTGGTTAAACCAAAGTTTAATTTTACAATCAAAGCACATGAAAAAAGTAGTAAAATCTAGTAGTATTAAATTTTTTATCCTACTGTCAATTCTATTTGCAAGTTCTGAAATTTACGCACAGTTCGGTAGTGGCGGAGGTGGAAATGGATATGGACGCGGAGGCTACGGTTACGGTAGGCAACGCAGTACAATTCCCCAGGCACAGGAAACTCCTAAAGAACCCGAACCAAAAACCGCCGAACAGTTAGTGGATGATGAAATGCCCTCCATTACTGAGGCTTTAGAACTCAACGGTTTTGAACAAGCCGTTTTAAGTTCAGTGCTTAAAAGGTACGTTCAGGAGCGAATTGAGGCTCAAATATTGCAATTGCCACCAGAAAAAATGAGGGAGGTTTATGACAATATTACCAAAAGGCAAGATGAAGAATTAAAAGCTGGGTTGCCACTTGAAAAATATGAGGCTTTTGTAGCCTTACAAAAAGAAGGTGTCGCAAAAACACTTAAGAAAAAGAAAAAAGAAACAAGGAAGAAACCTAAAAACTGATTTAATGAGAAAACTTTTCCTCCTACTCCTACTCCTAACCTTTCAACAAATATATAGTCAAAGACCAGAAGGAGATCGGGGAAAAGGCTCCATAGAAATCACAGGTAAGGTTTTGGAACAAGGAACCGATGTTCCTTTAGAGTATGCTACCTTAGTTCTACAAAGTGTCAGCGACCCCAATAAAATTACCGGAGGAATTACCGATATTGATGGAAACTTTAATGTTGAAGCAGCACCAGGCAACTATAATCTAAGCATTGAATACATAGGCTATAGAACTATCAATAGACCAAATCAATCATTAACTTCCGACACAGACTTAGGTACCGTTAAACTTTCATTTAATGCTGCCGAACTCGATGCTGTGGAAGTTGTCGCCGAAAAAACAACGGTTGAAGTCCGTTTGGATAAAAAAGTTTATAACGTTGGCAAAGATCTTACCAATAGCGGCGCGACCATTAGCGATGCCTTGGGTAACATCCCTTCAGTGACAGTTGACGTTGATGGTGCTATTGCGCTGCGTGGCAACGGCAACGTAAGAATCCTAATTAACGGTAGGCCCTCAGCATTAGCAGGCTTTGGGTCTACCGATGCTTTA
>JBBSKR010000285.1:0-2836 GCA_038256135.1 Flavobacteriales bacterium
CAGGCCCAATTCCCTAAAATTTTCTTGAAAAATACGCATAAGGTGTGGCTGGCCAATAGAGGCCAAGGCTTGTTTTACATTGATTTCCTCGCCATTATGCTCCAATTTTACAAATTGTTTGGCTGCGGCAATCGCTCCCGAACTTACAATGATAAATTCATATCCTTCCTTTAACGCGGCTATTTGCCTACCAATATCCTCTATTTTTCCCCGGGATATATGGTCAGTATCCTTGGTCAGGGTATTAGATCCAATTTTCAGTAATATTCTTTTTTTGGTCATTTTCTAGTTGGCTTTTGGCCTCTAGCTTTTAGCTCTTGGCAATGTTTTTTTATTTCCTTTTTTTCCTAACTCCTAACTCCTAACTCCTAACTCCTAACTCCTAACTCCTAACGCCCACCTTTTTTTTATCGACCTTTAAACGGTCTATCGTAGCGAGATCGTCGGATTCAAATGAATTCAAATCCTTGGCATTGGCAGAGCGTAATATCGATTCCTCCTGCCGTACTAATTCTGCCATACGAAGTAGTACCGCATTCCTTTTTTCTAAACTGAGTATTTTATTCATGCTAAAGCAGTCTTAAGGGCCTTAAAAAAAACATCTAAATCTTGTTCGGTAATATTCAAGGCCGGTAAAATCCTTAATACCTCTTTATCCTTGGCACCACCCGTAAAGAGATGATGTTCATAGATTAATTTTTTACGTAGTGCAGCAACTTCAAAGTCAAATTCAAGCCCTAGCATAAGGCCACGACCTTTTACGCGTTTTACTTGGGGGATTTCTATTGCTTTTTCCGTAAAATAGGTGCCCAATTGTTGTGCGTTGGCTATCAAATTTTCTTTTTCCAGTACTTCCAGCACCGCCAAGGTCGCTACACAGGCGAGGTGATTGCCACCGAAGGTTGTGCCTAGCATCCCATATTTGGCTTCAATGCTCTCATGAATCAAAATGCCGCCCACGGGGAATCCATTGCCCATGCCCTTAGCCATACTGATGATGTCCGGTCGTATGCCGTGGTGTTGAAAACCAAAAAATTTCCCGCTTCTTCCAAACCCGGATTGTACTTCATCCGCAATAAGGACGACCTTATGCGCTTTACAAAGCGATGCTATCTTTTGATAAATGGGAGTAGTAGGCTCATCCAAACCGCCAACCCCTTGAATTGCCTCCAGTATGACCCCACATACATCTCCCTTAGCTATTTCCTTTTCAAAACCGACTATATCATCAAGTTCCAAAAAAGTAACTTTTTGCTGCTGATTGATAGGAGCATTGATGGAAGGATTATCGGTTGCAGCAACCGCTGCCGAGGTACGCCCATGAAAACTATTTTTAAAGGCAATGACCCTGGATTTGCCTGTAGTGAATGAGGCCATTTTTAGTGCATTTTCATTGGCTTCGGCCCCAGAATTGCATAGAAACAGATTATAGTCCTCACAACCCGATTGTTTTCCCAATTTTTCGGCGAGTTCTTTCTGTAACGGATTTTGAACAGCATTGCTGTAAAATGCGATTTTATCCAGTTGCTCTTTTATTCGTTGTATGTAATGAGGATGGGAATGGCCAATGGAAATAACGGCATGACCGCCATAGAAATCCAAGTAGTCCTGTCCCTTGTCGTCGGTCACCACGATTCCTTTAGCGGAAACTGGAGTTACATTATATAAAGGGTAAACGTCGAATAGGTTCATGATTTAAAATTCAAGTTCAAGTTCAAAAATCAAATTCATTTGAAACGAGTAAGGGTTTGTATTTGTGTTTGATATTGTATTTTCATTTCGTTTTAAACTCAGTAATCTTATCGAAAGAGGCGACTATGCCTCTAATCAAGGAGGAACTCAAGCCTTGGTGTTCCATTTCATTCAAGCCGGTAATCGTACAGCCCATAGGTGTGGTTACCCTATCAATTTCTTCTTCAGGATGGTTGCCTGATTCAATTAACAAGCTGGCGGCGCCATTACAGGTGTGCATGGCCAATTCTTGTGCTTCTTGGGCATCGAAACCCAATTGTATGGCCCCTTGGGTCGTGGCGCGTATTAAACGCATCCAGAACGCAATGCCACTGGCACAAATTACCGTTGCGGCCTGCATCTGGTTTTCAGGAATTTCCATGGAATGACCCATGCTGTTAAAAATGGCCTTGGCCATTTCTATACGGTCTTTACCTTGGACATTACTGCACATACAGGTCATTGATTTCCCAACGGAAATGGCGGTATTGGGCATACTGCGAATGATGTAATGTTCTTTACCAATGATCCTTTCAATTTTATCGATGTCAAAACCGGTAATCGTAGAAATGATTACGTGATTTTCACCTAATACATCTTTTATACTTTCTAGAATTTCACCAAAGTGAACGGGTTGCACCGCAAAGATTAAAATATCCGAATTCAAAACGGCCTCACGGTTATCATCCGTAACGGTTACATTTCCGTGCTTTTGAAACTCGGCTATAGATTTTGTATTCCTTTTGGTAAGGTACATGTTCGTTGCCCCTTTGCTATTTAAAATTCCCTTGGCTATGGAAAGTCCTAAATTGCCGGTACCGATGATGGCTATTTTCATAATTATTGCTTTAATATACGTTTTACCGTTTATCTAATTTTATTATTCTGGTATTCGTTGAGAACACCCCTAAAGTCCCCTCATGTGGACAATTGTATTTCAACAATGAAGTAGAACCTAATCCTATTTTTTTATTTTTGCCATCAACCATCAACCATCAACCATCAACCATCAACCATCAACCATCAACCCTCAACCATCAACCATCAACCATCCACCATCAACCATCAACCATCAACCATCAACCATCAACCATCAACCATCAAC
>JBBSKR010000286.1:0-2832 GCA_038256135.1 Flavobacteriales bacterium
GGTTGAAAAGGAAAAAGCGGAGAAAAGAACGCCGATTTGGAAGGCATTTGCCCAAAATCAGTTTTTAGTCCTGGTTACGGCTATTCTACTTTTATTGGGAAGTGCATATTTTGCCTATGGGTGGATGATGCAGATCGGGGTCGATCAGGGTTATGCGCCTATACAGCCCATTCACTACTCACATAGAATACATGCGGGTGCCAATAAAATCGAATGTAAATACTGTCACTCTTCTGCTCGTGTTTCCAAACATTCAGGAATTCCATCCTTGAACGTGTGTATGAACTGTCATAAGTCAATTTATGAATACACTGGAAATCCGGAAGGTCCTTCCCAGGAAGATTTGGAAAATGGCTACACCAACGAATTCTATACTGGTGAAATAAAGAAATTATATAAAGCCGTTGGTTGGGATGAGACCAATCAAAAATACACCGGCGAGAGTCAGCCGGTAGAATGGGTTCGTATTCATAATCTTCCCGATTTCGCCTATTTTAACCACTCACAACATGTTTCCGTAGCAGGAATTGAATGTCAGACTTGTCATGGTCCTGTTGAGGAAATGGAAATCATGTATCAGTATTCTTCCTTAACCATGGGGTGGTGTATCAATTGCCACAGGGAGACCAATATTAAGGTCGAAGGTAATGAGTACTATGAAAAAATTCATGCTGAACTTTCCAAAAAGTATGGTGTTGATAATTTGACAGCGGCTCAAATGGGTGGGCTGGAATGTGGAAAGTGTCACTATTAATATTAATTTAAAGAAGCTAATTACAGATAATACGTATGGCATCAAACAAAAAATATTGGAAGAACGAAGCGGAGTTAAATCCAGACGATTCCATTGTTGAGGCGCTAAGACAGAACGAATTTGTAGAGCAGATTCCGGTTGACGATTTTTTGGGCGACAAGGAAACTTTGTCCTCCACAAATACCAATAGAAGGGATTTCTTAAAGTATGTTGGTTTTAGTACGGCTGCGGCTTCTTTGGCGGCATGCGAAGGTCCGGTGATTAAATCGATACCTTATGTAGTACTTCCAGAAAATATTGTTCCCGGGGTTGCGAATTATTATGCAACTACCATCGCAAATGGTTTTGACTTCGCCAGTATCTTGATAAAGACACGTGAAGGGCGTCCTATTAAAGTTGAGAATAACACCATGGCCAAGGTTGGCGGTGCTGCAAATGCTAGAATACAGGCCTCGGTACTCTCTTTGTACGACAGCACACGTTTGCAAGGACCATTGGCCAATGGCGAACCTATCGAATGGGATGTTTTAAATACTACCGTAAAAGCTAAAATGTTGGGTCTTAAGGGTTCATCCAAGAAGATTGCACTTTTAACACAAACGTATGCCAGTCCATCAAACGATCGTTTGATGGCAGAGTTAAAAACGGCCAATGAAAATGTGGTGCATGTCACCTATGATGCCATATCCGAGGATGCTGCTTTAACTGCTTTTGAAAATAAATATGGTGAGCGAGCCTTTGCAGATTACGATTTTGAGAAAGCAGGTTTGATCGTTTCATTTGGAGCGGATTTCCTTGCTGATTGGCAAGGTGGCGGATATGATTCCGGTTATTCCAAAGGACGCGTTCCTAAGAATGGTAAAATGTCGCGACATGTACAGTTAGAGGCGAATATGTCTTTGACCGGTGCCAATGCGGACAAACGTATCGCTATCAAGCCAAGTGCACAGAAAGTAATATTGGCCAAGTTGTACGGAAAGTTGAACGGGACCAACGTTGGTGGAAATACTTCGGAATACGATACGGTAGTTGATATGATCGCTACTGAAATTAAAATGGCGGGATCGGATGCGGTGGTTGTTTCTGGATTGGACGATGTAAACGCACAAGCCGTTATATTGGCCATTAACGAAATGTTAAAGAGTAAGGCCTTTGATGCCACTGCCCCAAGGTATACCAGACAAGGTAATATCAAACAGGTCAATGCGTTGATTGCCGATATGAAGGCAGGAAAAATCGGAGCATTGATTATGGATGGTGTAAATCCGATGTATTCCTTACCGAATGCTTCAGAATTTAAGGAAGGGTTGGAAAAGGTTGACCTTTCGGTAGCATGTTCTGCTAGCTGGAACGAAACAACCGAGGCCGTGCAGTATGTCGCGGCTACAAACCATTATTTAGAATCTTGGGGTGATACCCAAATAAAAAAAGGTCATTTTAGTTTGATGCAGCCTACCATTAAAGAATTGTTCGATACGAAACAGTTCCAAACTCTTGTTTTAGAATGGATGGGTAGTGATCAAACCTATTATGATTTTATAAAAGAAACGTGGTCGACCTCCATATTAAATGGAGCTAATTGGAACCAAGCATTGCAAGATGGGGTATTCAGTACCGATACCATGGTAGTTGATGCTGAAGGAAATGCTCAGGAAATGGTAATGGGAGATGCAATTGAAGTTCCTGAAGTGGCACCTATCGCTTCTGCGGTGCGTAGTTTGGCAAATGCAACGAGTGATGGTATGGAGCTTACTTTGTATTCCAAGGTAGGTATGGGCGACGGCCAACAGGCAAACAATCCTTGGTTACAAGAATTCCCTGATCCCATAACGAGGGTTTCTTGGGACAATTATGTGACCGTTTCCAAAGCTGACGCCGAGGCAATGGGCCTTGAGAATACCCATGTTGCGGATGGTGGTATGAACGGTAGTTACGTTAGCCTTACTGTAAATGATACGGTATTGGAAAATGTACCAGTGATTATTCAGCCTGGACAGGCCAAAGGTTCCTTAGGACTTGCATTTGGATATGGCAAGACCACTGGATTGAAAGAGGAAATGAAAAATGGAGTCAATGCA
>JBBSKR010000287.1:0-2814 GCA_038256135.1 Flavobacteriales bacterium
TTTTGGAGTGGTTTGAAATCTGGATAATTCTTCCCGTTAAAATCCATACTATCCATAAGTAGTACAGGTTTTTTAAGGTGATTTTCGGAAATATCCTTTTCGATGTTTTTCCAATCTACGTACACATTTTGATTTCCCCTAAACAATGCGGAATGTGTGTCTGGTGCATAATACAGCTGATATTCTTCCGTACTGAAATAATCGCAGACCAATTGGCCCGACAAATATCCTGATGATAGGGTTATACAGGCTTCGCTTCCTACTAAGTTGGCCAAATAGGTTTCCGTTTCCTCAAAAGCGGAAATTCGAATATTCGATTTACGTGAAGCACCGTAACCTGTGCCATATTTTTTTATATTGGCTATGAATATGGATTGAAATTCTGGGTCGGACTGTAAGCCCAAGTACGATGTTCCACCAAAATAAAGGTAGGGTTTACCGTTGATTACAATTTCTCTTCCTGGAAAGCCATCAATTGTAAACATCAATTCAAAAGGCTAACGCCGCTTCCGGCACGTTTGGGAAAAATCACTTTTCCATCGGGTTCAATTGTGACTCCCGTTGCAATATCGTTTTTTAATAACAATGCGCCGTCCATATCTACATAGTCCAGTTGCGGTAATAATTGGGCAATTGCTGAAATACCAACGGTAGACTCGGTCATGCAACCAACCATTACCTTTATTCCTAAATTTTTTGCTTTTCTTATCATCCGTAATGCAGGGGTGAGTCCGCCGCATTTGGTCAATTTGATATTTATTCCACTAAAATGAAGTGCACATTTTTCGACGTCATTTTCAACAATACAGCTTTCGTCGGCCATAATAGGCAGAACACTGTGGTGCATCACTTCTTCCATACCAGACCAATCATCTGCCTTAAGCGGTTGTTCCAAAAATTCTACACCAAGTTCCTTTAAGAGTGGTGCGTTGTAAATGGTTTCTTTAGCGGTCCATGCGCAGTTGGCGTCAATTCGAAAAGTAGCATCTGTATGACTTCTAAGTTCTCGAACAATGGCTACATCATCTTCAGTTCCCAATTTTATTTTATAAATCGGCCACGGCATCTCTTGCATTTTGGCCAACATGACATCTATGGAAGCAATACCTATGGTATAATTGGTAATAGGATAATGTGCTGTACTGGTACACCAAATCTCATGTAGCGGCTTGCCCATCAATTTACCATATAAATCATGTGCGGCCAGATCTAGGGAACATATAGCGAAGTTCGACAAACCTTTGTTGACCAAAAAAGCATGCAAGATCTCAGGTCTTGTAAATTCAAAATTTTCAATTTCTGTTTTGATGGCCATAATTTCTGCAATCATGCTGTCTGCAGTGATTTTGTAATACGGATTCGAGGTGGCCTCACCATAACCTGTCTTACCATTTAATGACAATGATGCAATCATAGTATCTTGAAAATCATGTGATTCCCTAGAAATACTAAACGTATGCTTCAATGGTAAGGTGTATTTTATCAAGTGTACTTTCATGCCACTAATATACAGATTAGGGATAAACTAAAAAATGAAAACCCACTGATATTTCAGTGGGTTTTCGGGTTAGGTCGCTTGATGAATTTTAATACTTGTGAACGCTACCGGATACTGATTTGTTTTTCTGAACCGATGGGTCGCCTTTATAGGAGATATTACCGCCACTGCTCGCTTCGGCAGTTAAATTATCGGAAACATGAATACTTACATTGGCGCCACTGCTGGCATCTGCATTACAAGCTAGGGTCATTAGGTCCTTTGCTTTAATATTGGCACCACTACTGCCATCTACATAAACTTCCTTTGCAGTACCTGATAATGTAATGTTCGCACCACTGCTGGCATCGATCTCCAAATCGGTAACTTCTACATCGGCATCCAGTAAAGCACCGCTACTGGCGTCGACTTCAAGTTTGTTGGATACTATTCGTGTTTCGGCAGTTAAATGGGAACCACTGGAAGCAGAGAGCCCGGTGACCTTAGGTAAGGTAACACGAACTTTTTTGGTTGCCCTACCTATATTCTCTATGGCGTGGATCTTTAGTTTGCCGTTTTTTATATCCGTCCCAATTAAATCCATGATATTTTCGTCCGCCTCAACCGAAATATCGAAATCATTTCCTTGGTTTACATAGACGTCTATCCCTTCAGATGCCGATACCATCGTAAAATCTTCGGTAATTTCCCTTGTTTCTTCGACGACTACGCCGTTTCCTTTTTCCCCGGTACCAAAATCTCCAAAATTAATGTCAAAGCCGCAGGAAGAAAGCAAAAGGGCTATGACGAGCGCTACTGTAATTTTTACTAGTGTTGTCATGATTGTTTGTTTTTAAATTTGATATAAAATTGAATTTTTAATGATGGGGGAACCACTTTTTTTTACTCAACTGTTTTATTTATGTACCCAATTGTATGAATTGATGACTAATTTTTTTTAACGGTTTTACTGTAGGTGGTATCCGCCTCTTTGGCATGGATCTTAACCCCATTTTCATCCAATTTCATTTTGAACGATTCCCCGTTGTCATTTACGTCAATGT
This sequence comes from Flavobacteriales bacterium, assembly GCA_038256135.1. Classification (GTDB taxonomy): domain Bacteria; phylum Bacteroidota; class Bacteroidia; order Flavobacteriales; family Flavobacteriaceae; genus Maribacter. The sequence goes on from JBBSKR010000287.1 coordinate 2,542, forward strand.
CAATACCGTTTTCATCAATTTTTATTTTTCCTTTTTCGCCATTTTCATTGATATTGATATCAATTCCTTTACCATTGATGCTAATTCGATTTTTATCTTCATCATCTGATTCAATGATTTCCGGACAGTTTTGACATTGAAGCTCACCGGTATTCGTCATTTTCCAAATATAGCCTTCTAAATTATCCACATCCCTATCGGTGGTCATAGTGGTAATCCAATTTCGGCTACTTGACTGGTTGTAGGTGAGCACAGTACCGACGGGTAGAAAAA
>JBBSKR010000288.1:0-2725 GCA_038256135.1 Flavobacteriales bacterium
ATCTATACCTCGGGAACCACAGGAAAGCCCAAAGGAGTTATGTTGAGCCATACCAATATTATGCACGTTGTTACAGCAACTGCAAAATTGTTAATTGCTAAACCCACAGAAAAAGTATTAAGTTTTCTTCCGCTTTGCCATATTTATGAACGCGCGGTCTCTTTTTGTTATTGCTATAAGGGTGCTTCAGTATTTTACTGTGGAACCGATAATTTAAGTGGACCCGATGGCGATTTGGCATCCGTTCAACCGGTTGCTTTTACGACAGTTCCGCGGTTATTGGAAAAGATTTATGAAGCTATTTACAACAAGGGTCTGGCCTTGCAAGGCACCAAGAAAAAACTGTTTTTTTGGGCATTGGACCTAACGGATGATTATAAGATAGACCAGCAGTTATCCTTTATGTCAAGTTTAAAATGGAAATTGGCCGATACCTTGATTTTTAGTAAATGGAGGGCAGCTTTAGGCGGTAATGTAAAGCAAATCATTACAGGTGCTGCGCCTTGTCCCGTTAAAATATTACGAGTTTTTTGTGCAGCAGGTATTCCTATTCGAGAAGCCTACGGATTAACGGAGACCTCACCGACCTTAACTGGAAATTCCTTGGAATTTAATGGTGCCATGATAGGAACTGTTGGGTTTGCTATCGATGGCGTTGAGTTATATATTGATAAGGCTTCAGGAGAGTATAAGGAAGACGAAGGCGAAATTCTGGCTCATGGCCCCAACGTGATGCTTGGGTACTACAAAAAACCAGAAATAAATGACCAGGTATTCGAGACAATTGATGGTAAAAAATGGTTTCGTACAGGTGATATAGGAAAACTGATTAAAGGACCCGATGGAAGGGAGTTCCTTAAAATTACGGATAGGAAGAAAGAACTATTGAAAACATCCGGCGGAAAGTACGTAGCTCCTGCACCCATTGAAAACCGAATCAAAGAGGATTTTTTGGTTGAACAGTTGATGGTCATAGGCGATAATCAAAAGTTTGTTTCCGCTTTGATTTTACCTTCAGAAGAAGCATTAAAAAATTGGTGCCTCCATAAAAAAATGGAGTGGACCACTTTAGAGGAAATGATACGGAATGAAAAGGTAATCCGTAAATATCAGAAAGTAATTGATAGCTACAACCCAGAATTTGGTCATATTGAACAAATAAAGAAATTTAAACTCATAGCCACTCCTTGGCTGCCCATGCATGAAGATGGTTCTTTGGCAGAACTCACCCCTACATTAAAACTTAAAAGAAGGGTCATAAGAGAAAAATATAGTGCGGAAATTGCTGCTATTTATGAGGAAGTGCCAACACAACATCAATAATAACCAAAAGAATTTATCCGAATGCATTAGTCAGATATTTTCCGAACTTATTTTCAGTTAACATTTGCTGACTAAATTTTCTATATGATTTTATCAGTGTCTAGTGGCTGGTCATAATGAAGCACAACGATTGAAAACGATTGAATAAGTGTAATAGTAAGCTTATTTTTTCTAATATTTTGCAATAAAACATTGTTCTAATTTTTAACTCCGGGCTGTAAAATCTTATAGCCAGTCTTTGCTTTCTCAGCAGTTACCATGTCTTTTACTTCTTTGAGCAATGCTTTTGAATCGTAAATGATACCATCTTTGATAGTATACTTTACACCACCTTCACGAATAACTTTATTGTCGTCGGTCAATTTTATGGCACCTGTTCCATACAATACTTTTAAATTTGCAAGGGGATTGGCATCAACCACAACAAAATCTGCAAGCTTGCCGATAGATACAGATCCTAGTTTATCATCCATACCCAATGCTTCGGCACCGTTTAAAGTTGCAGAACGAATCACTTCCAAAGGATGAAAGCCTGCTTCGCGAAGTAATTCCAGTTCACGGATAAATGCAAAGCCGTAGAGTTGAAATATGAATCCAGAATCAGAGCCTGCGGTCACTCTACCTCCTCTGTTTTTGTATTCATTGATAAAGGTCATCCAAAGTTGAAAATTCTCTCTCCAAGCAACTTCTTGTTCTGTGCCCCAATCATGCCAGTAACTTCCATGGGAAATCTTACTGGGTTGATAGAAATCCCAAAGAGAAGGCAAGGTATATTCCTCATGCCATTCTGCACGTCTAGCACGATGCAAATCTCGGCTTGCTTCATAAATGTTGAAAGTAGGGTCAATTGTGAAATCAAGGTCTAGCAATTCAGTCATTACTTTTTCCCAATGTACTGAATAGGGTTTTGCCGCTTGTGACCAAAGTTTTCCTGCATTTTCAAAACGGTGTTGCTCATTCTGATAATTATAGTCCAACGGATAATTCTGCACGGTACGATCATCAAAAAGTGCTTCCGGGAGTCCGTACCAATGTTCCATAGAGGTTAATCCGCTTCTGGCGGAATTCAAAACGTTCCATCTAGCAACACTTAATTGTGAATGGTGGCAGGCAGAACCTAATCCCAATTTTTTGTTTTCGTCCAAAGCGGCTGTCATAATTTCTGGCTCAGCTCCAAAGAATTTGATGCCGTCCGCTCCTTGTTCAGCATTTGCACGTACCCATGTTCTTGCTTGTTCAGGTGTAGAAATTGGAATATCATTAAGGGCATTAAATTTGGCACTGGTTTGCCCAAAAGCCGTATAGCTAAAGATTCGTGGGGCAACTATTTCGTTTTTCGAACTTTTAAGTTTCAGGGCTAGAGACCAATCGGGGCTTCGTCCTCAAACTTCCCGAACTGTAG
>JBBSKR010000289.1:0-2707 GCA_038256135.1 Flavobacteriales bacterium
AACTCTTCACTTTCAACTCATAACTAATTTCCGTTTACGTTCTCTTTTCACTTTTAACTGCCAACTTTCCTCTGATCACAGTTTATTGTTCATTGTTTATGGTCACTGTTCACTGTCAACCGTCAACCGTCAACCGTCAACCGTCAACCGTCAACTACTTAACAAATACCAACTTCTTCATCTTCTCCACAATATTAAAGGCCGCCGGGCAAATAGCTACATTTTTTAACGTAAATTGACTTATTTGCTGAAACTTTTTACGATCCGTATGTGGAAATTCCCGACAAGCCTTGGGTCGCACCTCATAAATGGAACAATAATTATCGGCACCTAAAAATGTACAGGGAACTTGTTGTAACACAAAATCATTGTCCTCATCTATTTGTAGATACGAATCAATGAACTTTTGGGGCTTCATTCGAAAATGCTTTGAAATTCGTTCTACATCTGCATTGGTAAAAAGCGGTCCGGTCGTTTTACAGCAATTGGCGCAGGTAAGACAATCGGTGCGTTCAAATTCGGCCACATGAAGTTCTTGCATCGTATAATCCAAGTCCTTGGGCGGCTTTTTTCTAAGTTTTGTAAAGAACTTCTTATTTTCATTGTGTTTCTCCTCCGCCTTTTGTGGCAACTGGCGTAATACCTCCTCCATACCCTAAATTTAATGGTCCAAAACTAGGAAAGAAGGATCAAAAAGTAGGATTTTTGCACTAAGAAATAATTGATACTTGAAGCAGGATATATTAGGCAAGGCACTCTTGGACTATCAACAGGGAAATTATACCGAAGACATTGTTACCTATTCTTCTTTAAACGAAGAGGACACATTGCCACTCGCTTATATGTTCAGGAGCTTTAAAGGTATGCCTGCGCTGGAGCAAAAAGCCCTGCAAAGCTGCAAAGGCCAAGTTCTGGATATTGGGTGTGGGGCAGGCAGTCATGCCCTTTTCTTACAAAAAAAAGGTCTTGCCGTTACTGGGATTGATTCATCGCAAGGAGCCATTACCGTGTGCAAGCAGCGAGGCCTTAATAACACCGTTCATGAGAATATTTTAGATTATAAAGGTCAAACATTTGACACCTTGCTGCTTTTAATGAATGGTATCGGACTGGCAGGTACATTGAAAGGACTCTATAAATTTTTCGTCAAACTAAAACCATTGTTGAATCACGGAGGGCAAATACTGTTAGATTCAAGTGACATTGTTTATATGTTCGAAACCGATGAAGATGGCGGTTATTGGATTCCAGATACCATCACGTATTATGGAGAGGTTAGCTTTACAATGGAATATAAAAACAAGAAAAGTGAACCTTTTCCTTGGTTGTACGTAGATTATAATACGCTGCAAAGGGCAGCAAATTTTAATGATTTAAATTGCGAACTTGTAATGGAAGGCGAACATTACGACTATTTAGCAAGATTGACCCATGCTAAATAATAGCTATCCATTATTTTCGTTATGCACTTATACAAACTAGGTTATGAATACATTCAAACGTTTATTATTAACAGGAATTCTGGTTTTTTCTATTTCTTGTTCAAAAAATGAAACTAATTCGGAAGTTGATGCTCCTTCACCCACCGCGGTTGACAAAACAGCCAATCTTTTAGCGACTGGTGATTCTGCAAATGACATGCTTTCCAACGATAATTTTGATAAAATTTTGATTGAAATCGGATATGTAGCAGGGTTCAGACCTACCCAATCGGCATTGTCCCAGCTTACGGATTATCTCAGGCAACATACCCGTAAAGAAACTATAGAAATTGTTTATAATGAACTGGCCAGTCCAACGGAAGACGAGCTTACCTTGCAGGAAATTGCGAATTTGGAAACCAAGAACAGAACGGCCTTTAATTCCGGTAGTACTTTGGCCATCTATATCTATTTTGCAGATGCCCCGGCCGAAGGGGATGATATGGAGCAAGGCCTGGTGACACTAGGTGCCGTTTATCGCAACACTTCTATGGTCATTCATGAAGTTACCATCCGAAAATTAGCCGCTAGAAGCTTGACCATAAGTAATGCCGATGTTGAAACCGCGACCTTAAATCATGAATTCGGTCATTTATTCGGATTGGTCGATTTGGGGAGTGATATGGTCAACGACCATCAATCACAATCTGAAAATGATAAAGGGGAATTGGTTGGGGACAACCATTGTAATGTTTCTGGATGTCTCATGCGCTCAGAATTACAGTTTGGCGGCTCTGCTTCTTCAAAAGCATTTCAAGCCATTTCAAAAAAATCCTATGAAGCTGGTATAACGTCCGCTTGCATTCTATCAGGAAATACGGTCATTGACCTATTACAGCAAAATACCGCTAAAGGAAACGCAGCAGCACCGGGACTTGACTCGGAATGTATTTTAGATATAAGGGCGAATGGAGGACGGTGAGCAGTGAAAAGTGATGAGTGAAAAGTGATGATCGAAAATTGATGTGTGATGAGTGATGAGTGAAAAGTTTACAATGAATATTGAACAATTTATAATTTCTGTGAACAGCACCCAGTAGCCAGTAGCCAGTAGCCAGTAGCCAAATTAAGGTATGTTCAGATATTTATGTGTTTGCAATGAAACCTTCCACCTTGGGTTTTTCATTACATAATCCACGATCATCGGAACCACTTTATCCCTAACACTCCATTCCGGTTGCAGGTAGAGGATACAATCTGAATTGGTTTTCGCCGCTTGTTCCTCT
>JBBSKR010000290.1:0-2624 GCA_038256135.1 Flavobacteriales bacterium
AGAACGCGTACGTCCTCAAACACTGGAAGAGTATATTAGTCAACACCATTTAGTAGGTGAAAAGGGTTCCTTAACCTATCAAATTAAAAAAGGGGTCATCCCCTCGCTCATCCTTTGGGGCCCTCCCGGTACTGGCAAAACGACTTTGGCCCATATTATTGCCGAAGAGAGCAAACGGCCCTTCTATGTACTTAGCGCCATTAACAGCGGCGTTAAGGATATTCGTGAAGTGATTGATAAAGCAAAGCAAGCCGGTGGGTTGTTCACGGCTAAAAATCCCATTCTGTTCATAGATGAGATCCATAGATTTAGTAAGTCGCAACAAGATTCGCTTTTAGCCGCGGTTGAAAAGGGATGGGTAACCTTAATTGGCGCCACCACTGAAAATCCGAGTTTTGAAGTTATACCTGCATTACTATCCCGATGTCAGGTGTATGTTTTAAATGCCTTTGGAAAGGAAGATTTGGAGAACCTCCTCACCAGGGCAATGGACAAGGATAGTTTTCTAAAGTCGAAGGAAATAGAACTAAAGGAAACCGAAGCACTGTTACGCTTATCGGGAGGGGACGGAAGAAAATTATTGAACATTTTCGAATTGGTCGTCAATTCTGAAAACAATGACCACATCGTTATTACAAATGAACTGGTCCAGTCAAAGGTTCAAAAAAATACGGTGCTCTATGACAAAACGGGCGAGCAGCATTATGATATCATCTCCGCCTTTATCAAATCGATACGGGGAAGTGATCCCAATGGAGCCGTTTACTGGTTGGCCAGAATGATAGAAGGTGGTGAAGACGTAAAATTTATCGCTAGAAGAATGCTTATATCGGCGTCCGAGGATATCGGATTGGCAAACCCGACTGCCCTGGTTATCGCAAACACCACCTTTCAAGCGGTAACCGTAATCGGTTATCCGGAAGCACGCATCGTGCTAAGCCAGTGTGCTATTTATTTGGCAACTTCCGCTAAGAGCAATGCAAGTTATGTAGCCATTGGAAAGGCCCAACAGACGGTCAAACAAACTGGCAATCTTTCCGTTCCCCTGCCATTGCGTAACGCGCCGACCAAATTAATGAAAGATTTGGGATACGGACAGGAGTATAAATATGCCCATGATTACCAGAACAATTTTGTCGAAGCAGAATTTCTTCCAGATGAACTTAAGGCAACTACTTTTTACAAGCCGGGAAACAATCCACGGGAAAAGGCTTTGAGTGAATTTTTAAAAAATAGATGGAAAGAAAAATATGATTTCTAGAATTTAATGTTCAATTGTTCCTGTACCAGTTGATTATCCTCATAATACTCAAAAATCCAGTTTTCATCCTGTTTATAAACCAATCCGTTCATTGTATCGGTTTGAGCCATAAAAACATGATCCGCGGAACTTCTTAGCAATTTCATTTTAATTTTTGGTGCACTATCCACTAATTGATATCCATTTTGAGTAGCCTGAGCGTACCAAATGTCACCTACATTAGGTTTTTTGATTTCCAATTTTTGAAAAGAGGGTTTTACCTGCTGCTCCTTTTTAATTTGAGAATCGACCGGTGTTTTATCGTTATAATATTGGGTAGTCTCGGTCGCTACTTGTGTAACTGCTGGATTCTTATTTGTAATTACCTCCTGCTTGTTCGATTCAAGCCTGGAATTTTTATCCGTTTTCTGCCCATCCAATTTTTTAACATCATTTTTAAAACTCACGGTAATCGGTTCTTGTTGCTCCGCTTTGCCAGTATAAACATAATTAACGCTGTTGAATGATCTCATAGCTTCCTTTGTAGCTTCATTATAAGCAGCCTTATACTCCTTTTCCTTACTAGTTCCTTCCATAGTCCTAAAGACTTCATTACCGTTACAATCCGTAAGTACAATGGTGGTTTTTGTAGTAAACAAACTACTTTCATCCTCTAGACTTGCCACTAATCCCAAACATCTATTCGAATTCAATTCATTTGGCAAGGCATCATCATATACGGTGTTAAATCCCTTTCCATTGAAGAGGTATTTGATCAACGTACTCGTTTGATGCTCATTTGTCTTATTAAATGCTTCAAACTTTTTAGGAACAATAATATATTTATAATCATTTAAATCGGCCTGGGAAAAACCTAAATAACCGATTAATGCAAATAGTAAAGTTATACTTCTTTTCAAACCACCTTAAATTTAAAATTCATGGTAATATATGAAAAAAGCATGCCAAAAAAATAATAAAAGGCCGAGAAGACCGTCTACCTAGTATTACCCCAAGAAATAATATTCAAACCCAATTGAAATGAGGCATAATTACTTGCTGCAATATTCTGATATGAAAGTAGGTTATCTGCCATTACATATAGATTAATGGGACCCGCTTGGAGATTCATACCCAAACCTAAATTGGTATAACTAAATTTATCAACCGTATAGGCAGCCTTGAGCGCTAGGATATTTCCAAACCTACGGGTATAAAAACCCGAGATGGCCATTTGAGGGCCTCTTGGTCTATTGATCATATACACTTGTGCCCCGACCGAATTCCTATATTTGGCACGAAGCTTACTTCCTCCAGATACTGCGGTACAATAACAATCCAATTGACTTCTTCCTTTACAGAATGGCCCACCGAAATCATGCCT
>JBBSKR010000291.1:0-2611 GCA_038256135.1 Flavobacteriales bacterium
GAGAAATATGAAAAATTACGAGAGAAAAACCCGGTAATCGATTTACTAAGGAAAGAGTTTGATTTAGATCTATGATTTTCGTTTTAATCGAAAGCCGAAAAGCAACATAGCTACAGCAATAATCAAAAGCCCAAAGGCCTCTCTTCCCAATTCTACCGTTTCAATATCGCCATCGTTCAAATCAAATCCTTGAAAATCAGATGGGTATAAGTACAAAAACCCTATTAAGGATAGCACCCCACTAACCAACGGTAACATAGGTCCTATTTTCTTCAAGGCAAAACCCAAAGAAATAAAGGCCGCAAGCACATAGATAATTATCCATACCAATGCATCCGAATCATTGTACTGTAAAGCTGCTCCCGTCGCAAAAAGTAGGGCGAATACATAGCCGAGTCCCTTAAATACTAAATTCATTTGTATTTAGTTCACTAAATGATTCTCAATAATTCCACGGACTTCAATAGCATCAATGGTATCCTTACCAATTCCTGCATTGAAATTACTGATCAGAATAGGGTAATCAGCTTTATCCTCGGTTAAACGACCGTGTGAACCTTTTATCAGATTAGCATTCAATGGAATAATATTCAGTACCGTTCTAAATCCTAATTTCTTCTTCAATAATTTGCCTACTACTTTGGCCATGACCCATTTATCTTTTGGGTCCGTCAACATCTCAACAGGATCGTAACCAGGTTTTTTATGTATATCCACCATTCTGGCATAATCCGGTGCCTTCGCATCATCCAACCAGAAATAATAGGTAAACCAAGAGTCCTTATCCGCAACAACTACAATATCCCCGCAACGCTCATGATCTATATTATGTTCCTTCAATTCCGCTCCAAAAAGCACCTTATCCACTCCTTCAACAGTTTCCAATAATTGAACGATGTGCTCAATATTCTTAGGGTTCTTGCAATAAATATGGGCAATTTGATGATCCGCAACGGCAAAGGCATCGCTAGCGCCTGCATCTAGCAGTTCCAGCCCCCGCTCATCACGTATCGCTACATATCCTTCTTTTCTCAATATTCTGTTGAGATGAATAGGCCTATTCACATTCGTTATTCCGTACTCAGAAAGTAAAATAACACGGGTATCCAATGCCTCATAGTGGCTAACCAGTTTTTCGACTACGGCATCGATTTCCATTAAATCTTTGGCTATGATATCAAAGTCAAGACCTTAACGATGCAAGTTATAATCAAGATGTGGTAGATAGATTAGGGTGAGATCGGGATGGTGCTTTTGATCCGTCAAAATCGCAGCATCTGCAATCCATTTAGAGGAATTGATCGTAGTTTTTGGGCCCCAAAATTCAAATAATGGGAAGGTCCCCAACGCATCTTGCATATCATCCCGCAACTCGGCAGGGTGGGAATAGATATCCGGTATTTTTCTTCCATCAGCCAGATAATTGGGTCTTGGGGTCATACTATAATCCACGTCGGAATACATATTGTACCACCAAAAATGATTGGCACAGGTAAAATTTGGATATTTTTCCTTCAAAGCATCCCATAGCTTTGGTTGTTGTACCAATTTATTGGATTGTCTCCAGAACTTTACTTCACATTCCTCCTTAAAATACCAGCCATTACCTACAATGCCATGTTCCGATGGCCATTTTCCAGTTACATAAGTCGATTGAACGGCGCAGGTCACAGCAGGTAAAACCGGTTTTATATAACTGGCTTTACCTTTATCTAAAAAGGACTTTATAAATGGAGTATGCTCCCCTATCAATCTTTTTGTTAACCCAACTACATTGATAACAACTGTCTTTTTCATTTATAAGCGTGTTTTCAACCAATTAATTTCCCTAACAATGGATTCCGATAAATCTTGTTTCAAATCGGATGGAAGCACCTCCCAAGTATAGGTTTCAATTTCCAAATGTTCAGAGACAGGATGGTCCTGAATATAATCCAATGTTTTAATAATATGATCCTGGGTAGAAAATAACGCACCATATTTTTCCAAAAATATTGGTACATGGTAATGTGCCCGTAGTTCTTGGTGATGTCCTTTCTTTTCCAGTATAAATGGAAGGTCGCTGTAAGTTTTTACAGTGTTCCCTATTTTTTCAGTTACTTGATGTAGATAGGTAGGTTCGTTAAATCGGGAAAGTTCCTCCCATATAATTTCGTCATCCGTACCGCTGAACCTTATTTTAAGGGCAGCGCTCACTTGAATTTTGCCTACAATAATATTTTCCCGTTCAAACTTTTTGAACGTATCACTAGGCTCTTCATAGGCCAACGAAAAATGGCAAATATCATAACAAACCGTAATGTATCTCTTAATGGCCGCTTCGGCTTCTTTCCCATTTAAATTTAGTTCCTCTTTTAAAAAGGGTATACCAAATGGCACAAGGTAATTTGAAAAGAAGGACACTACCTCATCACTATTTTCCAAAAGACCATCCGGCTCAGGTTCAATATCCAAATGCAAGTACTTACCGGTTGTTTCTTCCAATTCAAATAAATATTTAGCTACGCAAAGCATCTGTTGTGCTCCTACTTCAAATGCCTCTATAGTTTTCTGCTCGGTCTTATGCCAATATTTATAGGAGATGGGCGATGTTGAAATTCCACCATTCATA
>JBBSKR010000292.1:0-2601 GCA_038256135.1 Flavobacteriales bacterium
CCCTCTATGGTAGTTATTTCCTTAGCCTGCTGCATTACCGCAAGGCTTAGGCAAGAGTTAATGGCTTTACCGTCCACAAGAACTGTACATGCGCCACATTGCCCATGATCGCAACCTTTTTTGGTTCCGGTAAGTTTAAGATGTTCCCGTAGGGCATCGAGCAGCGTAGTCCAAGGGGAAATCGATATGCTTTCGAGATTACCGTTCAGTTGAAGTTCAATTTCCTGAGTTTCAGGATAGCTTTTATATTCCATGGAATGGGTTTTTAACTTGATTATTTCGATGTTACCGACCTTGACAGCAGAAAGTTAAGATTAATCAACAGTAAACAGTATTGGTTTCTATAACATTGGGAATTCTTTATCATATCACGGATATGGATAAGCCCTTCTACTGAATTTAATCCTTAATGTTCGGTCACGGACTCAAAACCCCATTGCGAGAAGACAAAAAATGCAGTTGTAATCATCACTTTTACAATAATCTGAAAAGCAGCAAATAGTATCAAGAATCAATTTCGAAACAATTCTTACGTTTCTAAGTCCATAAAAAAAAATATAATACAAATGCTTGTCCGTAAAGCCACCTAAATATAAAATAGTGCCGAATTTTCGTTCGCCCCATCCCTAAAGGAAGCGAAAATTCTCCAATATCCAATAATTCCACCCTTTAGGGTTGAGGAAAAGACTTATTCGGCCTCGAATTGTTAAATTTTAATTTTAGGCATGAAAGCGGACAAGCATTTAATTTAAAGAGGTCCTCAATCCTTCGCTAGTAATAAATCCTTAAGGATTGCTACATATAGTATCGCGCGGTAATTGAATTTAATTAAAACACTTGATATAAATTATAAGAAAAATCTTTTGAATATCCGCAACGTGTCCTAATAGAATGTTATACTTCCGAAAAGCTATCAGGTCTTATTCACATCCTAGCCATTTTTCGACAATTTTAGTCGATTTTTGGGCGTTTCCCTGTGGGTCGGGCTCATATCTTTGGTACAACAAGTTACAGAGTATTATTATCTTTAAGCAAACTAACTATCGGTAAGCAAAACAAAGCTGCATAATTGTGGTCGGGCCAGATACATTCTAAATGATATTCACGCGAAAGGAAAATCAGCTTTGTTCTTATCACACAAAAGTCTCAATAAGTACTTAGGCACTGTTCCCTTGGGTCAGATGCTGCATAAATATGAGCGAAGACCTGTGAGGTATTTTGTTTTCGATAAAAAACAGATCAACCATGAATTTAAAGTATTCCCTGGGAATGGATGTGGCAAGTAAAAAAATCGATGTCTGCCTATCCGTTATTGACCAGTTGCAGAAAGTAAGGGTGGTATCCAGCAAATCTTTTTTGAACACACTCAATGGGTTTAGGGATATGGGGCAATGGATCGACAGGAACCATAGGGAGAAAGATGTTGACCTATACATATGTATGGAGGCAACAGGTGTCTATCATGAAAACTGCGCCCTATATTTCTATGAAAAGGGGTTCAGGACCTCTATAATCCTTCCGAACAAGGCCAAGCACTATTTGATCTCCTTGGGCCTCAAGTCAAAAAACGATACCATTGATGCCAGGGGACTGTCAAGAATGGGGGCCGAACAGTGCCTGGACCTGTGGGAGCCCATGGGCAGGTATTTCTATCAGCTCAGGCAGTACACGCGCCAGTATCAAAACCTTCAGGAACAGAAGACCGTGTTCAAAAACCAGCTCCATGCACTGCACAAGGCCATGTACGAGAACAAAAAGATCATCAAACAGCAGCGGGCCACTATCAAATTATTTGACGGGCAGCTTGCGGAACTTACCAAACTCATCGAGCTGCACATCAATTCAGATGACATGGTAAAGCAGAGGTTCGACAATGTCATCAGGATAAAGGGCGTGGGCACACTGACACTTGCCACGGTACTGGCCGAGACCAACGGGTTTGAACTGTTCACAAATTATAAACAGCTGGTATCCTATGCGGGATTTGATGTAGTGGAAAGGGAATCAGGTATGAGTACCGGAAAGACAAGGATATCCAAAAAAGGGAACGGCCATTTGAGAAGGGCCATGTTCATGCCGGCATTCACTGCTGTCAGGTATAGTGAAAAACCACTGGAGAGCCTCTATAGACGTACATTTGATAAACACGGCATCAAAATGAAGAGCTACGTGGCCGTTCAGAAAAAACTACTGGTCCTGATCTACCATATATGGAAAAAGAACGAAGCGTACGATCCCAACCATCAACAGCAAAACCCTAAAATAAAAGACCAACGGAAATCAGAACCGCAAAAATGCCCAACAAAAAATAGCCCCAATCAGGTTGAGGCTATACAGGATAAATACTCCAACATTGAAGAGGGAATATTTTCCCAGGTATGAACAAAATTAAGAAAAAATATATGTAAAATAAATAGGAATTCAAGATAGTACCTTTACGTTGCAATCTTTTTATTCGTTCCTCACAAAAAGGATTTCCACTGCAATCCCTAACGCAAATTTTAGATAATGATATAATATGGTCTATTTTACGACCAATTTAGGTCGTTATTTGATCATTTTGCGCGTTTTTTTGGGCGTTTCTCTCGGGTCGGGCTTTTC
>JBBSKR010000293.1:0-2581 GCA_038256135.1 Flavobacteriales bacterium
AAGACGGATTTACCTTTTTAGACCGCAACGGTAATTCAACATTGGATGTATATGAGGACAATAGAAGGACTACAGATGAGCGTGTTTCTGACCTATTAACACAAATGACCATAGAATAAAAGATTCACTTACTTAAAGGTTCAAATCTATGCGTCAAATCTCGGTACTACCATCGACCGTCCCATAAAAGAGCTAAAAGGTTTATTGAAAACCCAAAATCTGAACCCAGATGAAATGGAAAAAATAGTGATTAAAATTCCAGTTTCTGCATTGCGATATTGGGACGAAGATACATCCGCTTGGGTATTGGAAAAAGAGAGGTATCAATTTCAATCTGGCGTGTCTTCAAGGGATATTAGGTTAACCAGTGAGATAGAACTATGAACGCAAACCAAATAAGCTTTCATTGGTAAATGTCCATACGGAGAATGCTAGGCTTGAACAAGCGGAATTAATTACACTCCAACAAGTTTTGAGAAATCCAACTGTTATTCATGGGGTATGTCCATATCCATTGGAAAGGCTTTCGCTATCCGACCCATATAAGTAATTTCGGCTATGCCATCTTCCGCACAAGCTATGTAACAATGGTAGGTTACAATGATATTCAACCTCTTTTTTTGCTACCCTAACGGTCATATTTTTGCCCAATCAGGGATAATGCTTGTCACCAAGACCACCTTATTGATTTTTATCGTCTTTGTTTTTGAAATCAGGTTCTTGGGTCTCTTCTAAAAACTTCAACCAAGTCAAAAATCAACACGCAAAATACGACCCATATAAATCCAGCGATGAATCCACCTGCAACGTCTGACGGGAAATGTACGCCTAGGTAAATTCGGCTTACCCCTATACTTAAAATAAGCAATACCAAAACGAGTATCAATAAAAATTTAGCAACTTTATGAATCTTAAATTTATATACAAGAAAAACCAAAAAACCATAAAAGGCCATCGCACTCATTGCATGGCCGCTAGGATAACTTAAGGTTTCTACGGAAACCATATGTTCTATTCCTGGTCGGGCACGGTCTATAAAACGTTTTAACATCATATTGGAGCCTGTTGCCAAGGCTAATACCAATGTGGCTCGCAGTACGTACTTCCAACGTTTTAAGACCAAAAGTGAAACTAATACAAAAATACCCAAAACAATGAGGTACCCATAAAGATCACCCACGTTGGTCACGAACTTAAAATAAGTAGTGAGCGCCGATGAACGATACGATATGATATAATCGGTTATTGATGCATCATAGGAGGCCAATACCCCAGTTTTCAATGTCCCGGTCAGTTCTATGAACAGGTTTATACCTCCCACCACAATGATAAGGGCTATTATTAAGGTAATGAGGTAGGGTAATCCTTTATCGTATTGATGAAACGTCTCAGCTAAAAATTTTCTAACGGATTTTATAAAGTTATATAGTGATTGTTTCATGCTCAGCTCAAAAAATGGATGTGTAAACTTAGGATAAATCCTAAAATAATGTCGAAAAAAATAAAACGATAAATAATCTAAATGATGAAAATCCATTTCGATAGCATAGCGATAAGCTAGACTTCAAATTTGGTCTAATACTTCCTTAACCATTATCTTTATACCAGAACTGACACTATGAAATCACCTAAGTGGCAAACAGCCATAGAATTTAAGGATATTACCTATAAAAAATGTGATGGGGTAGCCCGTATCGCTTTTAACCGTCCGAATGTACGCAATGCCTTTCGGCCACAGACCACAAGTGAATTGATCAAGGCATTTTTTGATGCACAGGAAGACACTTCCATTGGGGTGGTGTTGCTTTCTGCGGAAGGTCCTTCCAGCAAAGATGGCATCTGGTCGTTTTGTAGCGGTGGCGATCAAAAGGCTAGGGGCGTAAAAGGTTATGTGGGCCAAGATGGTCAACATAGATTGAATATATTGGAAGTGCAGCGCATGATCCGTTTTATGCCCAAAGTGGTTATTGCCGTAGTTCCCGGTTGGGCCGTTGGTGGCGGACATAGCCTACATGTCGTATGTGATATGACCTTGGCCAGTAAAGAACATGCCATTTTTAAACAGACCGATGCGGACGTTACCAGTTTTGATGGTGGTTACGGTTCTGCCTATCTGGCTAAAATGGTGGGACAAAAAAAGGCCCGTGAAATCTTCTTTTTAGGCCGTAATTACGCTGCCCAGGACGCTTTTGAAATGGGGATGGTCAATGCCGTTATCCCACACGATGAGTTGGAGGATACCGCTTTTCAATGGGCACAGGAAGTATTGGAAAAATCCCCAACTTCCATAAAAATGCTGAAATTTGCCATGAACCTGACCGATGATGGGATGGTGGGGCAACAAGTATTTGCGGGCGAAGCTACACGTTTGGCGTATATGACCGAGGAAGCTAAGGAAGGTAGAAATGCGTTTCTGGAAAAACGAAAACCAAATTTCGGGAAGAATAATTGGATACCTTAGAATTAGTTGTTCGTTTACTTCGGCTCCGCTCAGTGACTTAGCAATTAGCAGTTAGCAGTTGGCAGTTGGCAGTTGGCAGTTGGCAGTTGGCAAAAATATAACTATTGGAACCTATACGAC
>JBBSKR010000294.1:0-2569 GCA_038256135.1 Flavobacteriales bacterium
AATCCACGAACCTGTCCACTCCTTCTTTTATAGGGGTATCGGGACTATAATCATAATCGGTCATCAAATCATCTACATTGGCCCAGGTTTTTTCTACATCGCCCGGTTGCTTGGGGAGCATTTCTTTTTTAGCCGTTGTTCCCAAGCTCTCTTCAATAGCGGTGATAAAATCCATTAACTTTACGGATTTACTATTCCCGATATTATATATTTTATAGGGCACTTTTTGTTCGGTAGCAGTATCATTCATTGGGGTTTCCATAACACGTACAACCCCTTCGGTAATATCGTCGATATAGGTAAAATCACGCTCCAATTTTCCATTATTGAATACTTTAATGGGCCTACCGTTAATAATGGCATCGGTAAAAAGGAACATAGCCATATCGGGTCTTCCCCATGGGCCATAGACCGTAAAGAAACGTAATCCAGTCGTTTTAAAACCGTAGAGATGCCCGTAGGAATGGGCCATCAACTCATTGCTCTTTTTGGTGGCGGCATAGAGACTAATAGGATGGTCTACCGCGTCCGTAGTTTCAAAGGGTATTTTTTCGTTCAGGCCGTAAACACTTGAACTACTGGCATAGACCAAATGTTTTATTTTATAATTGCGGCAACACTCCAAAATATTCAAAAAGCCCACCAAGTTACTATCCACATAGGCTTCTGGATTCTCTAAACTATAGCGAACGCCGGCCTGTGCAGCTAAGTTACAGACTTTATCGAAGGCCTGTGACTCGAATAATTCGGGAAGATTTTTACGATCTTCCAAGGCCACCTGAATAAAGGAAAAATCGGGATGGCTGTCACTGTTTACCAAACTATTGAATTGCTCGGCATCGGTTTTTGTAATACCCAATTCCTTTAACCGGGCGTACTTCAAATTGATATCGTAGTAGTCATTGATATTATCCAAACCTACTACCGTATGGCCTTTTTCCAAAAGGGATTTGGCTACAAAAAAACCGATAAAGCCTGCAGCCCCGGTTACCAATATTTTCATGACTGTCCTATTTTGTAGTATTTAAAGCCTATAGCATTCATTTTTTTGGTATCCAATAGACGCCTGCCGTCAAAAACTGAGGCCGGTTTTAACATGTGATCATAAATGGTTGCCCAATCATAGGTCTTGAACTCGTCCCACTCCGTCAAGATGGCGATAGCATGTGCGTCTTCCGTTGCTTTTATGGGGTCATTTATCACTTTCAATAGTTTCCTGTTTTCTTCGGGCGAACGCGTCTTCAGATAATCAAGGTCGGCATAAATCCGCTCTTCGGATACTTTTGGATCATATACCAAAATTTCTGCACGCTCCTCCAAAAGGGCATCGGCTACCGATATCGCCGGAGATTCCCTGGTATCGTTGGTGTCCTTTTTAAATGCCCAGCCATAGAGCACAATTTTTTTACCGGAAATGGTCTTGTAAAGCGAAGAAATAATATTTTCTGCAAAACGACTTTTCTGATAGTCGTTTGCAATGATTACCTGCTCCCAATAATCGGCTACTTCATCAAGACCATAAGAACGTGCTATATACACTAAATTGAGAATGTCTTTTTGAAAACAAGACCCGCCAAAACCTACCGAGGCATTTAGAAATTTAGGTCCTATTCGGCTATCATACCCAATAGCCCTAGAGATCTCTTGAATATTGGCATCCGTTTTCTCGCATAAGGCCGAAATCGTATTAATGGAAGATACACGTTGTGCCAAAAAGGCGTTGGCCACCAACTTGGAAAGTTCGGACGACCATACATTGGTTTGTAAAATGCGCTCTTGGGGCAACCAATGTGCGTAAACAGCACTTAAGGTGTCCTTTGCTTCTTGGCCAGAAGGTGTATCATCACCGCCAATAAGCACCCGATCCGCTTTTAAAAGGTCCTCAATAGCCGTTCCCTCGGCCAAAAATTCAGGATTGGATAGTATTTCAAAATTGACCTTTTTACCGGTATTTTGTAATATGCTTTTGATGGCGCTCGCGGTACGAACCGGGAGGGTGGACTTTTCTACGACAATTTTATCATCTTTCGCAACTTTGGCAATATTTCGGGCACAAAGTTCAACATATTTCAAATCTGCCGCCTGTCCTTTTCCTTTTCCATAGGTCTTGGTAGGCGTATTTACGGAGATAAAAATAATCTGCGCTTCATCAATGGCCTTGTCCACCTCGGTAGAAAAGAATAGATTCTTACCCCTGGCTTGGGCCACGATTTCTTTTAGACCCGGTTCGTATATGGGAAGGTTATCCAGATTTGAATCGTTCCAGCTGTCAATTCTATCTTGATTTATGTCAACAACGGTAACTTTAATTTCGGGACATTGACTTGCAATAACAGACATAGTAGGGCCACCTACATAGCCCGCACCTATACAGCAAATATTCGTGATTTTTTTCATGTGTTTGATTTGAATTGGGTGCAAAAGTTGTAAAGATAATTTATTAAGCATTATTTAGTCGATAAAGGGTAGATTTAATGGTTTTGTGTTTTTTTTACTGATCAGTATAAGTAACGAGTGGATTTAATAACATGGATTACGAAGTGGTTTTGTGCCACGCACGAAGTATCCC
>JBBSKR010000295.1:0-2564 GCA_038256135.1 Flavobacteriales bacterium
CGGAACCTTTTGGGTCCGTAGCTACGTTTTTCCATACCCCGAACGGACTAATCCCGAATTGTACCCAAGGTTTTATGGATTTTATGGAATCGTGAACCTGTTTAACCAAGGAATCAATATTGCTTCTCCTCCAATCATCCAAATTTTGGTCTTTACCGGAATAGGTTCTAAAAGCAATGGAATCATTAAAAACTGCCTCCTTTATTTTATACGGATAGAAATAATCGTCAAAATGAATGGCATCAACATCATAATTGGAAACTACTTCCGATATAATTTTTGAAAACTGATTTCGAACTTCCGGAAGTCCCGGATTATAGTAATTCTTTTTACCGTAATGCACCATCCATTCCGGATGGGTACAATAATCATGAGTCTCAGCAAGCACTTCAAAGTTTTCATCGAAGGTGGCCCGATACGGATTAAGCCACGCATGAAACTCCATTCCCCTTCGATGCGCCTCCAAAATTATCCATTCCAGTACCTCTGTATTCCATTGTGGTGCATGTCCTTCCTCACCCGTCAGAAACCGAGACCAGGGAGCATATTCAGAATCATAAAAGGCATCACCGGCAGCCCTAATTTGGACAATGACAGCGTTATAATTTTCTTTTTGGTAAAAATCCAGTATTTTGAGGTAATCCGCTTTTTGTTTTTCAGGACTGTCCGTGCCATTTTTAGGCCAATCGATATTTACCACAGTAGCAATCCATACACCTCTAAATTCAGTTTTGGGGTATTTCTCATACTTCCTGAAAATGCCGCAGGAATTTAACAGGACGATAATGAAAAGAAGGGGGATATATTTTGACATCATATTGAAAAAGGCCCATTTTAGAACTAAAATAGGCCTTTTTGAATAAGTTTATTAATTAATCGAAGTTATACCTCACGAAGGCCTCCATAGCGGCGTAGGAAGATAATCCCATGGCTTTGTATTTGTTGGCCGTGTCACGGTTGCGCTCTTCGGCGCGCATCCAAAATTCCCTGGAATCATCTCCCTGGAACATAACCCCATCTTTTTGGGTTTGGTGGGAGAAAATAGCATTCCGCTTTTTCAATACTTGTCCCGGACTCATTGGAACGGCCATTTCAATTTCATTGATATCCCATTCATGCCATGCACCTCTGTACAACCACAACCAACAATCTTTCATAAACGCTTCCGATTTGAGTGCATCACATGCTTGCAAAACGGCGTCCAAACATACTTTGTGGGTGCCATGGGGATCGGCCAGATCACCTGCCGCATAAATTTGATGCGGCTTGATCTGTGAAATTATGTCGACCATAATGTCAATATCTACCTGGGATAAATTCTTTTTCTTTATGGTTCCAGTTTCATAAAAGGGTAAGTCCAAAAAATGAACATTTTCATCTTTCAACCCCATATATCTTGTAGCTGCATAGGATTCGCCCCGTCTAATTTTCCCTTTTAAATTCCGTACCACTGGGGCGTCTATTCTTGTTTCGTTTTTATCTGTAATGGATTTAATGATAGCTTTGGCTTCTTCTGACGGATTGATCTGCATCGCAATTTCAGCGTATTTTCTAGCATCCGTATCGGAAACTGCGATATTGCCCGATGTTTGGTAGGCTATGTGCACATCGTGGCCTTGTTCAACCAATCTGTCAAATGTTCCGCCCATGGAAATCACATCATCATCTGGGTGCGGACTAAAAATAATGACCCGTTTTTTGGCAGGTTTTGCACGCTCCGGTCTATTGGTGTCATCTGCATTGGGTTTACCTCCTGGCCATCCGGTTATGGTATGTTGCAGTTTATTGAACATTTTAATATTCAGGTCGTAGGCATCTTCCAATATCAAAAGATCCGCCATACCGTTGTCATTATAGTCTTTATCCGTTAAGCTTAAAATTGTTTTCCCTGTTGTTTCACACAACCAGACCAGCGCTTTGGCCTTTAACTCTTCCGTCCACGTGCAGGCATCTACGATCCACGGCGTTTTATTCCTTGTAAGCTCGCTACCCGCGCCTGTGTCCAAAACAAAGGTGCAGTTATCATGATTTTGTAAATAGGTGGCAGGTACATGGGAAGATACCTCGCCTTCAACCGTTTTTTTGATGATATCCGCTTTGTTCTGGCCCCATCCCAGTAGTATGATGCGCTTTGCTTTTCTTACGGTAGAAATACCCATGGTAATTGCTTTTCTGGGTACGTTGTCTATGCCCAAGAATGCAGGTGCCGCATCAACACGTGTAATATGATCTAAGGTAATTACCCTAGTTCCGGAGTTGTTATGGGAACCTGGTTCGTTAAAACCAATATGCCCGGTTCTACCTATACCCAATAATTGAAAATCAAGCCCACCATATTCCTTTATCTTTTGTTCATAGGACAGGCAATATGCAAGTGTCTCCTCATTACTTACCGTACCGTCTGGAATATGGATATTTTGCTCTGGGATATCAACATGGTTGAAGAGGTGCTCGTGCATAAAGTAGAAATAACTTTGAATATTGTTGGGCTCCATAGGTAGATATTCATCCAAATTGAAGGTGACCACATTTTTAAAACTCAGACCTTCTTCCTTATGCATACG
>JBBSKR010000296.1:0-2497 GCA_038256135.1 Flavobacteriales bacterium
AATCTCGAACGCACTAAAGGATACAGTCGTTCCACAAATTGTTCGTAGGCGATTCCCGAGGGGTGCAATCCGTCCCCGGCAAAAAGTTCTGGTTGTTCCAGTCCCTTTCTGGTGATATCCGTTATATTGAGAAAAGCAACCCCTTTGGATTTTGCCACAGTTTTGGCATAATCATTATATTGATCAATTTCGCTTGAAATTTCAGTATCACCGTTAGTTTCGCCATAGGGGGTGAAGTAATAATCTGGAATCGAAAGTACTATCACGTTATTAGAATCACCTCCTGCAAAGCCGATTGCCTTTTCCAATAGTTCGGAAAATTCGGATTCATACTGCGTAAAGGGTTTGGATTGAAATTGGTTATTTACCCCGATCAATAAGGTTACCAAGTCACATTTTACCGATGCACGACCTCTTACCGCTGCCAAGAGTTGGTCTGTTCTCCATCCTGTTTGGGCTATAACCGTGGTATTCACTTTCAAATTATAATCCGCTTCAATCCGTGAAGTTAGCTGCGCGGGAAAGCTATCTCCATAGGCAACACTTTCCCCTACCGTATAACTGTCACCAAGGGCTAAATAATCGATACTTTCTTGATTCAATTCTCCCTCCAAAAGTGGTTCTTGATAACTATTTTCAGGTTCACTGCAAGAATGAAATCCAACCACTAAGAATAGTAATAAAGATAGTTTGTAAATCAAGCTGATTTTTTTCATAGTTATATAACGTAGTAGCATGCAAAACGGTTTTAAATTTAATTATAAAAAAATGTAACAGTAGGGTCAATACGACGACAAATAGTTACATCAATCAATCAAAATACTTATCAAATGAGTCTGATTCGAGTAGTACTCGCTATTTTATTCCCTCCATTGGCAGTTCTGGGTAAGGGATGTGGATCATTTCTAATCGTGTTGTTGCTTACCTTTTGTGGTTGGGTGCCAGGGGTAATTGCGGCATTGGTTATCCTCAATAATCCTAATTAATTATACAGTTATTTTTTGGTTGCCTTAGGTATAGCGCTTTGCTTTGTATCTTTGCAGCAATGAACAAGAAGGTAATTTTCTCAGATATTGGGCTAAAGGATTATAAGGAAACCTGGGATTTTCAAGAAAAACTTTTTAAGGAAATTATCGACCTCAAAATTAAGAATAGACGTGAGGAGAAAAGTGTTGAAACCCCCAATTATCTTCTACTAGTACAACATTCACACGTGTACACCCTTGGTAAAAGTGGGGATGTTACTAATCTTTTAGTGAATGAAAAACAGCTGGAAGCGAAAGGAGCTAAATTTTATAAAATAAATAGGGGAGGGGATATTACGTATCATGGCCCTGGACAAATTGTGGGTTATCCTATACTGGACTTGGATAATTTCTTTACCGATATTCATAAATACTTACGGTTTTTGGAAGAAATGGTCATTCTTACTTTAGCGGATTATGGACTAAAAGCGGAACGTTCTAAAGGCGAAACAGGCGTATGGCTAGATGTAGGGACCCCATTTGCCAGAAAAATATGTGCCATGGGGGTGCGGGCCAGTAGGTGGGTGACCATGCATGGTTTTGCCCTGAACGTAAATGTCGATTTAGGTTATTTTGATTTGATGATTCCCTGTGGGATTAAGGATAAGGCGGTGACCTCATTAAACGTTGAATTAGGCAAGCCTAAGGTAAATGAAGATGAGGTAAAGCATAAGTTGCTAAGGCATTTTGAAGTACTTTTTGAGGCGGAGGTTACAAAACAAGAGACCTCGTTTTGAGCCGGGGTTAATAATAATTTAGGATAAGACTTTTTAATATTCCCAAATAACCAATTGCTTCTTGGATTGTTTTGGTTGTTGAATACCTATTTGATGGTGTCCTTTTTTACGGTCAAGAGTTGTTTGGAAAGTACTGTCTGCAACGAATCCTTGCCCTGGGCATCCAGCGCTGCGGAATATTGCGCATAGGCGTCCCGCAATTTTTGCTTGTCGGCCTCGGGCATATCGCTTTTGTTCACCAGATCGAGGTAGTTGTTCACTTTGCCTTTACCTCCGGTCAAGGAATCCCCAAAAATGTTACCATAGGTGCTGGCTTGCAGATCCAGGAAGTTGTTGTTTACTTCGGTTTTGGGTTTAGGATCGGTCTGCGCCTGCGTGCAGGTAAGTCCGCACAAGCAGCCTAATAGTAGCAGTGTTTTAAGTGTTTTCATAGTTTTTTTAGAAGTCAATTGTATATTAATCCGTATTTATACTAAAACGTATAGGTCCTAATTCCATACGTAGTAGTTGAACATTTTTAAGGTTCCTTTTTGTGGACTACGTTATATTCATTTCCAAGGCAAGCCAGTATAATGGGTCAGCCATTTGCGGCCAATAACTTGAGTTTAGGCGTACTTGATTTACAACGCTGAAAATCTTGTAGGGTACCGAATATCGGATTCCTTTTCATGATTTAAGTCTTTTATTCACTGTAGGAAGTGAGTACAGTGCTGCTCATAAGATCCCCATTTTTCT
>JBBSKR010000297.1:0-2465 GCA_038256135.1 Flavobacteriales bacterium
GTATCTTTGAACAATACGGAACAGGCTACGCATACCAATTTCAACGGTAATTTTGAATTCAAT
This sequence comes from Flavobacteriales bacterium, assembly GCA_038256135.1. Taxonomy (GTDB): domain Bacteria; phylum Bacteroidota; class Bacteroidia; order Flavobacteriales; family Flavobacteriaceae; genus Maribacter. Next base: position 64 of record JBBSKR010000297.1, read on the forward strand.
GGCATCACTCCCGGATCTTATCAATTAGTAGTACAGTTCTTGGGTTATGAAGCTATTGAACTTCCGGTTAACATCAAGGCTGGAGAACGTGTTGAACTTCTTGAAACCCTACATGCTAAAATGCTTTCTTTACCTTCTACTGCAGAAATGATTACTGCAGAAAACGAATCCGAGTATACTTCATCAAAATCTTCTCAAAAACGTTAAACGTTTTGTTTTCTATTATAGCTTTGTTGAATAATCTAAAATTTTTAAAGCGATCAACGGTTCTTAATTGTTGTTCTTCCTAAGTAAAACACCAATTTCAAAAAGAAATTAGTATTTTGAACCACAATAGCGGAATACTGAAGATGTTTATAATTATCTGTGTAAGCCGCATGATTTAAACTTCATAACCTTATTTTAACCTGAATGATAATTTATAACATCATTTTTGTTCTTTATTCAAAATTTTAATGGGCGAAAACATTTATTTCTTCATGATTCTTGCGTTGGCCGTTTTGGCTATAACAGATCTAATTGTAGGGGTCAGCAACGATGCGGTTAATTTCCTAAATTCTGCCATAGGCTCAAAAGCTATTTCCTTTAAGACCATTATGATCGTAGCAAGTGTAGGCATAGCATTCGGGGCCATTTCCTCCAGTGGAATGATGGAGGTCGCTAGAAAGGGTATTTTCAACCCATCGGAATTTGTATTCGCCGAAATCATGATCGTATTTATGGCCGTGATGATTACGGACATTCTCCTCCTTGATTTTTTCAACACTCTTGGTATGCCGACCTCTACGACAGTGTCCATCGTTTTTGAATTATTGGGTGCTGCGGTAGCCATCTCTCTTGTGAAAATCTATTCCGATGATGGTAACCTTTCCCATTTGGTAAATTACATCAATACCGATAAGGCTACAGAAATCATTATAGGCATACTTTTATCAGTTGTGATTGCTTTTACGATAGGGGCTTTAGTACAGTTTTTGACTAGAGTGCTCATCTCATTCAAATTTGAGGAAAAATCTAAGTGGGTCGGTTCCATTTTTGGTGGCTTGGCTATAACTGCAATTGTATATTTTATTCTAGTGAAAGGATTAAAAGGTACTTCTATTCTCAGCCCCGAAGCAACCGTATTTATATCTGAAAATCCTGAGCTGTTTATCCTTGCCAATATCGGAATATGGTTTATTTTGTCATGGGTCGTTACCAAATTTTTCAACTGGAATATTTATGTAATCATTATTATTTTAGGAACTTTTGCTCTTGCGATGGCCTTCGCCGGTAATGATTTGGTCAACTTCATTGGCGTACCCCTAGCGGCATACGAATCATTTGTCAGTTGGTCAAATTCTGGACAATTGGCGGCAGACTTTAATATGAAAGGCTTATCGATAGCTGTTCAAACACCCACCTATCTACTTTTGGCTTCCGGTGTTATCATGATAATTACACTTTGGTTCTCATCAAAGGCAAAAAGTGTGGTTAAGACCAGTGTAGACCTTTCTAGACAAGATGAGGGAGACGAACGATTTGAGCCTAATTATCTCTCGAGGCATATCGTAAAATATTCCATTATTATTTCTGAGAACTTAAATGGAATATTTCCTAAAAGCATTAAAAGAATAATTGATAAACAATTCGAAAAACCTACGGTTTATATTTCGAAGGCTAAGATAAAGGACCAACCTGCATTCGATTTGGTTCGTGCTTCCGTCAACTTAATGGTGGCAAGTGTTTTGATATCTATGGCTACTTCTTTAAAATTACCCCTATCAACAACCTATGTCACTTTTATGGTCGCTATGGGAAGTTCGTTGGCAGATAGGGCATGGGGCTCGGAAAGTGCTGTGTATAGGGTAGCGGGTGTCTTGAACGTAATTGGCGGTTGGTTCTTTACGGCCATAGTTGCCTTTGTGGCAGCAGCAATCATTGCGTATATCATCCATTTGGGCGGCATCTATGCCATTGGAGTCTTGCTTATCTTGGCCTTTTTACTAATTGGCAAAAATTATGTTTCCCACACTAAAAAAATAAAGGAATCTAAAGAGGAGGAAAAGCTAGAGCGGGCAGAAAGTAGTTCTGTTCAAGGCGTTATAGAAGAAAGTGCCAAGAACATAGCTAACGTAGTTAAAAGAGCCAATAAAATTTATTCCAACACCATAAACGGTCTTGCCAAACAAGATTTGAACTTACTTAAGAAAAATAAGAAACAAGGCAATAAGCTTTCCTCTGAGATTGAAGATTTAAGAAACCACACTTTTTATTTCATTAAAAATTTGGATGAGGCACATATTGGGGCCAGTAATTTTTACATAAACGCCATGGGGCACCTAACGGATATTTCCCAATCTCTAGATTATATTGGTAAGGTTAGCCATAAACATGTGAACAACAATCATAAAAAATTAAAA
>JBBSKR010000298.1:0-2362 GCA_038256135.1 Flavobacteriales bacterium
ATTGATGATGTTTGCTATTGGAGTTAGCAAATGGTAAAAATGTTGTACCTATGTTGTACCAAGTCATAAAAAAAGCCGAGATTTTCATCTCAGCTTTTTTAGTACCGAAGGCGGGAATCGAACCCGCAAGCCTTGTGAGCAATGGATTTTGAATCCATCGTGTCTACCAATTCCACCACTTCGGCATACTTTTTTACACCTTCTCAAATTTGGATTTTGAATCCAGCGCGTCTACCAGTTCCGCCACTCGAGCTTGTTTGCCGCTAAGCACGGCATACTAAAATAGGACTGCAAAATTAAATAAATATTTTCTTTCCAGCATCAAAAATATCGACATTTATACATTGGCAACCGAATTTAATTTTTAAATTTGCACCTCCTTAAAAAACAGGGACTTCCACTTTATTGGAACGATTGTAAGGGAAACAATAAGCAAAAACATGCCATATCAAGTTCCACAACCAAAAATTTTCGCCTGCACACAAAGTACGGTCTTAGGAGAGAAAATCGCCAAGGCATATGGTACTGAATTAGGTGAAGTATCTTTTTCCAGGTATAGTGATGGGGAATTTCAACCTTCCTTCGAAGAGTCGATACGAGGAACACGAATCTTTATTATAGGTTCTACGCATCCCGGACCTGAAAATTTAATGGAAATGTTATTGATGATCGATGCGGCCAAAAGAGCATCGGCCCGTCATATTACCGCTGTGATGCCCTATTACGGATGGGCAAGACAGGATAGAAAGGATAAACCCAGGGTACCCATTGCCGCTAAGCTTGTGGCAAAAATGTTGGAGACGGCTGGGGCTACCAGAATAATTACCATGGATCTACACGCCGATCAAATACAGGGCTTTTTTGAAAAACCGGTAGACCATCTTTTCGCTTCGACACTTTTTTTACCCTACCTAAGAAGTCTTGGCCTGGAAAACCTGACCATCGCATCACCGGATATGGGCGGCTCCAAAAGGGCCTATGCCTATTCCAAGGCCTTGGACAGTGATGTGGTAGTTTGTTACAAACAAAGGGAAAAAGCCAATGTGATTTCCCATATGGAACTGATTGGCGATGTTCGAGGCAAAAACGTAGTCTTGGTCGATGATATGGTGGATACTGCCGGTACCTTGACCAAAGCGGCCGATTTGATGATGGAGCGTGGGGCTATCAGTGTTAGGGCGATTACAACCCATGGTTTATTATCTGGAGACGCATACGAGAAAATCGAAAAATCCAAACTAACCGAACTGATCATAACAGATTCGATTCCCATAGAAATAAAAAGTGATAAGGTACGAGTACTGAGCTGTGCGAATCTATTTGCAGATGTAATGGACAGGGTTCATAACAACAACTCCATATCTTCCAAATTTTTAATGTAGGCTTCGGAGCAGTTTATACTGAGCGTAGTGGAAATGCACAGGCCACGGAAAAAAAGGAAATGGAACTAAATAATTTTGAATATTAATTTTTAATACATACAATGAAGTCAATTACAATTAAAGGATCAGAAAGAGAAAGCGTGGGCAAAAAGGCAACGAAGGCCCTACGTAATGCTGGAAAGGTTCCTTGCGTAGTATACGGAGGGGATAAACCATTACACTTTTCAGCAGACGAACTAGCGTTCAGAGACTTGGTTTACACTCCAAATGCACACACAGTTGCAATTGAATTGGATGGTGACACTTCTCTTAGGGCGGTTATGCAGGATATACAGTTCCATCCTGTAACGGATAGTATCATACACATTGATTTTTATCAATTGTTCGATGATAAAATGGTCACTATGAATATCCCTGTGCGATTACAAGGAAACTCACCAGGTGTTCGTAACGGTGGTCGTTTATTGTTCAGAAAACGTAAATTGGCCATTAAGGCCCTTCCGGACAAATTACCGGATTTCTTTGATGTAGATATCTCCAAATTAAAGATCGGCCAGAATATTTCGGTAGCCACTTTATTGAACGATGATTTTACCATCTTACACCCAGATACAACCGTAGTTGTGCAGGTTATGACCGCACGTGCTGCAATTGTTATTGAAGATGAAGAGTTAGAGGAAGGTGAAGAAGGCGAAGAAGGTGCTGAAGCAGCTGTTGAAGGTGCTGAAGGTGCTGAAGGTACTTCTGACGAAGCTACTAAAGAATAGTCAAAATCTTATTTTAAGATAAGTTTCATATGAAGCATTCCGGTACCTGTATCGGGATGCTTTTGTATTTTTATGAATTAATATAAACTGACTATGCTCCGTTGGCTAAAATCCATTCTTACTAAAAAGAGCAGTGCACCCGAAGAAAAAAATTCTATGAAAAAATTTTTAATTGTTGGTCTAGGCAATATTGGGGACGAATATGCTGAAACC
>JBBSKR010000299.1:0-2322 GCA_038256135.1 Flavobacteriales bacterium
ATCAACAACATTTTATAATGATGATTTAAGTTCCCTTTGTAAAGCTGCAATGAAAGGAGATATTGAGCAAGTACGAAGTCTAATAGCCTTGGGCGAAGAATTAAATGAAAAATCGCTTGGTCTTACTCCCGCAATGTATGCGGCACGATATAATAGAGCTGAAGTTTTAAAAATTTTATTGCTGAACGGGGCCAACCTAAATATTAAAAGTGACAAGGGGTATACCGCAAAGGAATACGCAAAAATGTCCAACGCAAAGGATGTGTTGAAAGTCATCGAAACAAATTCATAGGTAAAAATTTCTAACTTAAAAGGCCCATCGGAATTTCCGATGGGCCTTTTTTAATTGCAAAATTCTACTCCAAATAGTGTTCAGGTAAAAGAGTAAAAACGTTAAAATTCAAATCCATTTACAGCTCTATAAATAAAAGCATATATAGCCATAAATAACATCAAGGCACAAAAAACCGAATAGACTTTTAAAATCGCAACCACTATTTCAGGTTTGCAGTTTTCAAACGCCTGTACGTACAGATTTCTAAAGTGTGTAATCGTTCCCATATAGTGTCCTTTCTATGATTATGTCATAGCTATACGGTTAAATCTAAAATGGTAAATAAAATTTGGGTCTACTTCAAAGTTACAAAAAATAAAAGGTGTCCAATGCATCGCAAGGTTAAAAGGCCAAAATATCCGATTAACCTTGATTTTTATACTTTTCTATTGCTTCCTTAATTTTTTCAATCCTGTTTTCAGGGTCCGGATGCGTGCTTTTAAATTCTGGAACCCGATTTGGGCCGGCTGCTTCCTGCAAAATTTTCATTACCTCGATCATTTCATTGGGGTCATATCCAGATTGTATCAGAAAAAGTACGCCAAGCTCATCGCTTTCCAATTCATCTTCACGGCCATTGGTAAGTAAAGTATTCTGTCCTATACTCCCAACCACTTGCCCCATGTCTGCGCCAACACTGGCACCCACGGTCAGGGTTTGCCAAAAACTACTATCTGCAATACGTTCCGCTGAATGCCTACCGATAACGTGGCCGATTTCATGCCCGAGCACGCCTGCCAATTGGGCTTCGCTTAATTTGGAAAATAGGGCATAGGTAATAAATACCTGTCCTCCAGGTAGCGCAAATGCATTAATGGTCTGTTCGTCAGCCAAAAGGTGAAAATCATATTGATATGGAGTTTCGCTGGCAACACTATTTTGAACCAATGTATTACCAAGTTTTTCAACGTAGGCTTGTAATTCTTGATCAGGATAAAGGCCGCCATATTGTTGGGCAACTTCGGGAGCACTTTGAAGGCCGATGGCAATTTCTTGCTCAGAAGTCATATTAATGTGCTGCGAACGGCCTGTGTACGGATTTTCTTCCTCGTTACCGCATTTTTGTACAAAGGCAAATGCTACAATGGCCAGACCTATGAATATTCTTATTTTCCAACTTCCTCTTCTCATTGTAGCGTGTTCAGATTCAGTTTCTAAAGTACGAAATCGTTAAATACAAGATCGTTAAATAAGTGCTCTATTTATATCCAAAATATTATTCTGTATATAGGACCTTAGAAAACCAAGGGTGAAGTGCTCGGCCCCATAAAAATTTTCTCGCTGCAAGAGCGAAACAATATTCTTACGCCTAAATTCTTCGAGCATCGGTATCGATAGGGGGGCATAACTGTAGTGCCATGGTTCATACTTGAATCCCCTTCTTTTAGGTTCATTGGTATAGACCAAGTGAAAATCGAAGGTTTTCGAGTTTTTATCCATCCATGACTTGAAGTCCTCAAAAGGCCCTCCGGTTTCATATTTTTGTGGAACAAGCACGTCCCCTTCTACTTTTCTATAACCATCAATGACGTCAATGTCGGTACCCCAATGGTGCCTGCTGGTTCCGGGAATGGTGGAATACTCTATAATTTTATCGATTGCGTCCAACGGATCCATATCATCTTCCTCGGTATAGGCTAAAAACTTGCGTTCAAAAATGGCTTCCTGCCGTTGGAAACTACGATAGCTGGAAACAATTTTCAGGTCCACTCCGTCGGAATAGGCTGCTTTTTTCATATCCAAAAATGCATCGTGGGCTTCTTTCCTCAAGTTGATATCCTTCCCGTAGAGTTGAATATCTTCCTTGCCCATAAGCTCCTGTATGGAATACTCAGGATCTTGTTTTATAATGATCGTAGGTGCTAAGGTAACCGCCAAGGCTGCCGATCCGCTTTTTTGAATAAAATTTCTTCGCTTCATAGGATAAAAATAAGATTTTAAGGCGTGACCTATTTAAGTTTCTTTGATAAGCATAGATTTTTTTGCCC
>JBBSKR010000300.1:0-2313 GCA_038256135.1 Flavobacteriales bacterium
AAATCCGAATTTTTAAAGGCTCTTCGAATAGAAAGTAATCCATCCTTTCTTGCAATTTCTGTTTTTATAAAAAACACACTAAAGGCCTCAAACAGATAATAGGCTATGGGGCTGCGTTGCAAATCATTGATAACCACACCAAGGCTTGCCAACTTGTTAAATTGATTCACAAATTGAATTATGCCTTCGTCTGAAAAATGATGTAAAGTCAATGTAGTCATCACCACATCTATCTGTAAATGGGAGTAATCTGTTGTCAATATATTGCTTTCCATATAGCTTATTTCAGGAAAATCGGACGAATATCGTCTTGCCAATTGCAATGACTGATCATTGAGGTCCACTCCTATCAAATTAAGGGAAATGTTCCGCTTTCTAGCAGCCAAGGCCAACTTTCTAAGCATGGTTCCCTCTGCGCAACCCATATCTAAAATCGTATACGATTTTTTATTTTTAAGTTCAAGTAACTCAAAAACAGCATTTAATGTGATTCTATATCCTCCCAAGAAGCTGTTCACCCTGTTAATGTCTTTTAGGATGACCTCCAACTCCTCGGTAGTACCGGAGAAGGTATCCATGATTTCAATTTGGGAACTACGTTGTGTAACATCTACCATTATACAATCAAATCTCCATGGGTTTTGGTAATTAGGTACTTTAAAAGCCTTTCCGATTTTCCAATAGTACGTATACCCATCGATACCAATCTTTTATTCAGCAATATACTTTGTAATTTTCTGCCGAACCATAAACGTCTACTAAAAGTCCTAGTCCATTCTTTTTTATATTCCTCTTCCAATTTTTTACGATCAAACCTTGAACTCGTCATGAATCTTGTGACCAATTCCGATGCAATTTTTGCGCTATGAATGGCCATTGCCATACCATTACCGCACAACGGATGTATAAGTCCCGCGGTATCCCCACACATCAACATATGGTTTATAACCGATTCCTTTTTATCGAAAGATATCTGGGCAATGGTCATAGGATGTTCAAAAATGGGGTCTGCCTTATCTAATAACCTTTTCAAAAAGGGATTTTCAGCCACTACCAGCTGATTGAAATCGTCTATATTCTTATATTTTTTAAAGTTTTGATAACTGGCAAGATAGCAGAAATTAACTGCGCCAGACTCGGTTTTTGAAAGTCCGCCATAACCACCTTCGAAATTATGTAGGCCCACTAAATGTTCCGGAAAATCAGGATGTCGGTAATGTCCCTTGACCGCCAACCAAGATTGTTTTTTAAAACTAAATTCCCGATCCAGTTTTTTATCTAAAATCGAACGCTTACCGTAGGCCCCAATCGTAATTTTTGCAGTGTAGGTTTTGGAATTTGTAGTTAAGTAAAAAGAATCGTCCCTAAAATCCATTTGATTCACTTTTTCGAAATAGAAGTTTACCCCTAATCGCTTTGCCCGTTGATAGAACATCTCATCCAAGGCAAATCGGCTAATACCTATGCCCCCAAGCGGTAATTGGGTTTCCACTACATCACCTTCTACCGTAGAAATTTGAAATTGGGTGATATTTGCGGCTCTTATCGCATATGGATTGATTCCCAAACGGTTTAGATAGGGTTCAATCTCTTTGGAAACATATTCACCGCACACTTTATGATGTGGGTAGGAGTTGATTTCAAAAACGCCAACGTCCTGTCCTTCAAGGGCCAAATGAATAGCCGCGGTCAGTCCGGCCAATCCACCTCCGACAATAATAATATCGTGTTCCTTCACTTAAGGGAAGTTACGATATTTGCAAAAAAAACCCTGCAATTGCAGGGTTTTAATTTAACTCGAAAAAAACAATAAATTGATATTAATTGGTTTGTTGCTTCGCTTCCTGTACTAACTCTTCGCTAGCTACAATGGCCAATTCTACTCTTCTGTTCTTTGTTTTACCCGCTGAAGTTGAATTATCCCCTACAGGCTGGTTTTCTCCATACCACTTGGTATCGAAACGACTTGTATCAATACCTTTGGATACCAAATAATCGGTAACGGAGGTTGCCCGTTGTTTTGATAGGGTCATATTGTATTCATCAGATCCTGCACTGTCGGTATGTCCCTCGACCAAAATATTCGATTTCGGATATTCCTTAAAAATTCCGGCTAATTTATCCAACGTAGTAGCAGAAGTACCTTTTACATTTGATTTATTCGTATCAAAATAAACACCGGCATCTTCATTGAAGGTGACATTAATACCTTCACCAACACGTTTTACTTCAGCGCCTGGTATTTCTTCCTCAATCCGTTCTGCCTGTCGGTCCATTCTGTTTCCTATATAACCGCCTGCAGCACCACCGATG
>JBBSKR010000301.1:0-2260 GCA_038256135.1 Flavobacteriales bacterium
ACCATCGTTTTTCACTGATGATCCAGCCTATACTTAAATTGGCAACAGGCAATATAGCCCCATCAAAATTACCGGTATAATAGGCTGCACCTACATCTACTGAAAAGTTGAATCCCGAGTCATAGCTACGTTGTAGCCCTGTGACCAAACCTGCATAACCAAAGACACCTTGTACCAATTCATTGGCTATAGTACGTGGGCCGGGAAAGAATACAGCAACTGCTGGGGCGACATAATTGGCCGAGTTCCCATAAATTTGCTTTCTGTTCCGTTGGCGATTTTCAAAATTGTAGTAATAACGGTATTGACCAGCGATTGCGGGGAAAAAACCAACTTCCTTATAAACATCGGGAAGCAGCGGATCCAGCGCTATTTGTAGGCCGGCTTTGATATCAAACGTAGTATTGGTCCCCAATGCCATCTCATATTCAAACCCAGGATTAAGTAGATTGATCTTTACCTGTCTTAATTCACAATTTTTGCCGAACTGTGCGTGGGTTTGGCAGACAAATAGTAGTAGTATAAAAGAAAACATATTCCGCATTACGCTCATATTTTGATTTAGGGTATGGACAATCGCATCCATATACAACAGAAAGATGCTTAAAATAGTATCTTTGTCGCAAAATAATCAGTAGATGAACCTATCCTTACTACCTCAAATAAAACATACCGATTCCAATAACTTTTTTTTGCTTTCCGGCCCCTGTGCCATCGAAGGTGAGGACATGGCCTTGCGTATTGCAGAGCATATTGTAACCGTTACAAGTGATCTAAAAATCCCATACGTTTTTAAGGGAAGTTTTAAAAAGGCCAACCGAAGTAGATTGGATTCCTTTACCGGAATCGGTGATGAAAAGGCATTGAAAATTCTACGGAAAGTATCGGAGACGTTCAAAATTCCAACCATAACGGATATCCATACCGAACAGGATGCCGCCATGGCGGCCGAATATGTGGATGTATTACAGATTCCAGCATTTTTGGCCCGCCAAACGGATTTATTGGTTGCCGCAGCCGAAACCGGCAAGACGGTAAATATCAAAAAAGGACAGTTTATGAGTCCGGAAAGCATGAAACACGCCGTAAACAAAGTCACCGAAACCGGAAACGAGCAAGCCATCATTACAGAGCGTGGCGCCATGTTCGGGTATCAGGATATGATCGTTGATTTTAGGGGTATTCCAACGATGAAACAATATGCACCAGTCGTGTTGGATGTTACCCATAGTCTTCAACAACCCAATCAATCCTCTGGAGTAACCGGAGGAAGACCTTCCTTAATAGGAACAATGGCACGGGCAGGAATTGCGGCCGGTGTGGACGGACTTTTTATCGAAACCCACTTTGATTGTGCCAATGCAAAAAGTGATGGGGCTAATATGTTAGATCTGGCTTTATTGAAAAAGTTGCTAACCGACTTGGTCGCGCTCAGAACCGTGGTCAACACATTTTAATTCAAATCTTTCCGTTTATAAAATCCGTTATTGCGAACGGAAAAGGCATCCTTTAAGACATCCATCAATACCTTGTTATCCACATCTTCCAAAGAAGTATATCGTAAAGAACGGACCACCTTTCGTTTTTCGGATACCAAAACGTTTAAGTGCTTTGTAAGGTGTGCTGAATTCCAAAAACCTACATCAACAAATTGTTTTTTCTCCGACACGTTCAAATAACAAATGGGCGACCTACCCATGTAGAAACAAGGAAGGTTCCATTTATATTTTAATTCCACTTCCGGTAATGTGCGCTCAATAATCATTTGCACATGCAAAACGATACTTCGGTAGGGTTCTGGTTGCTTTAAGATGTAGTCTTCTGCCGGGTTCATGGAAAAAAGTTTTTTGATTCAATTACCATTAAATCGTTCTACGCTATTAATAAGGTGTTCAAATATATAGTTTTGCACTTTTTAAATTGGCCCTATGTTCAGAAATATATCTATTCCTATTTGTTTGCTACTATTTCTCTGTAGCTTCTTCAACTGTTCAGGGCAAGATATCGAAGAACAGGATTGGATATTTAAAAACAGTAAAAGTCTGTCCGAATTATGGGAATTGGATGATGAATATCACAGAGGTACCTTTTTAATTACTACCTATAACCCTATTTATTTAAGCGTTGCCAAATATTCAACGAATACCAATAAATTTCCGGTAGCTGAAAATTCCAGTCTATCATTAGATGGCCCAGTGAGTTTGGACCCTATCGAAGCCAAATTCCAGCTCAGTTTAAAAACCAAAATATTCCACAATAT